>NZ_JACSMT010000016.1:0-59766 GCF_018618815.1 Exiguobacterium sp. s128
CAATGGGAGACCACGGAAATGTCTCAACTGGAAAACTGCATACGAGGTCTTCTCGGAAGAAGTGTTGCACTTAATTTGACAAACCGTCATAAAAAAAAGAAAAACTCTTTTTTTCACTCATCATACGATGAACAAAAGAGTTTTTCTTCTATAGAAGAACATAGTACTAAACAGGTTTTAAGACAATTGTTTCAGTCCATGAGTTGGATGATGTTCAGCTGACGTTCTTCCATTAAATCTTTGACAACTCGTTGGTTATGTTCTTCATAGGCAATCACCGGGCGATCAAAAACCGGATTCTTTCGAAGGACCGTCGCGATTTTACCGTTGCTGATCAACACACGGTCCCCAATTTCGATCGGCAGCAACAGTTGTCCGAGCAGTGTGACGTATTTCGAATCGTATTGCATCGGTCGCGATTTTAAATGACAGTAGGCATCATACACAGTATATGCTTCACGGTACGGACGCCAACTGGTCATAGCGGCGAATACATCTGCAACGATGAAGAGTCGGGTATGATCCATGATTTTATCGCCTTTGACTTTTAACGGGTAACCCGATCCATCTAACCGTTCATGGTGTTGGACAATTAATCGTTTGACCGTATCTGAAATGACACTTTCTTTTTGTAAGGCTTGAAAAGCCATTGCTGGATGACGATGAAAAATCTCTTGTTGCATCGCTTCATACCGTTTTGTATGGCGCCACTCCATGATCCGGGCCAACCCACAATCTGCAAAATAGGACGCAACCCATAAATCATGAAGCATCTTCCGTTCTTTTCCTACTTCTTCTGCTAGTAGCTGGGCAATCGCCCCACGGTAAATCGCGTGCCGGACTGTGTAGGCTTCTGTTCCCCGTTCTAAGAAGTACGGTAAGATATCTTCCCGACGGACCATTTCCGGCATCGACTCCTTGACCCAACGTAACGCATCATAGACGTTCGGGACTAATCCTTGTTCCCACGATGTAAAAACGTGATTGTACGTATCGATCAATTGATCAAATGGACTGCTCTCTGTCATGTCGCCTACTTCGACATCCATCAACGGATCCTCGTTCATCCCTTCTGGTCGTTCCTCGATGTCGACTTCTTTTATCAAAAACCGTTTGATCCGTCTTAATTCATCTGCTCCAAGTTTTTTTCCTGCTTCAACGATCGGGATATCAGTATGTAAAAAAAGAGATTCCGTTATTCGGTCACCAAGGATGAGCCGCTCACTTGCCACACGCATCTTTGTCTCGTTCCTTCCTCATAATGATTTTTAGAAAAACAGCAGAGTAAAGACAAAACTGTCCTCACTCTGCTGTACCTCATTCTACTCGGTTTATTCTTCTGGCGCCTGTTCAGATTCCTCACTTACTTGAGAAGCAGCGTCATCCTGTTCATCTGAAACAGTGACTCCTTCTTCTAAGATAGCGAGTTCTTCCTCGGCAACATCTTCTTTTTTCAGTTTTGCAACGGTCGCGACACGGTCACCTTCTTCGATTCGAATCACTTTCACCCCTTGTGCGTTACGTCCGACACTTGAGATGTTTTGTGAATCCGTCCGAATGACGATTCCGCTTTCTGTCATGATCATGATGTCATCATCCACATCAACAATCCGAAGCGCAACGATTTGACCAACACGTTCCGTCACTTTACTCGCGATCAGTCCTTTACCACCACGTGATTGCGTCCGGAATTCGGTCATTGGCGTCCGTTTCCCGAACCCTTTTTCCGTGATAACAAGTACGTCCTGGTCGTCTCGGGCAAGCTCCATCCCAATGACGATTGCGTCTGCTGACAGGTTCATCGCTTTGACGCCTCGTGCACCACGTCCCATCGAGCGGACATTCGTAATGGGGAAACGGATCGCTTTCCCACTATTTGAGACCGTAAAGACTTCATCTTCCGTTGAAGCCAGTCGAACGGATGTCAGTTCGTCGTCTTCGAATAGACGAATCGCAATCAGACCATTTTTATTGATACGAGCGTAGGCAGATAACGGTGAACGTTTGACACGCCCTTTACGGGTCATGAAAATCAACGACTTCTGCTCGTCTTGCATCACTTCTTCTGTATCTAAGACTTCTTCCGGTTCTTCCAGACCTTCTGAAGATCCAACCGTCTCATCCGACTCAACCGCAACATCGATGACCGTTTCCGTCTCTTCCGTTGCTTGTTGTTCTTCGAGATACCGTTTGAAGTTGACCGGAATCATCGTTTCTACTTTTTCATCGCGCTCGATTTGAATCAAGTTGATGATTGGTACACCTTTTGAGGTCCGGCTCATCTCCGGTACTTCATATCCACGAATCCGGTAGACTTTACCACGGTTCGTAAAGAACAAGATCGTATCATGCGTCGAACATGATAAGAGACGCGTCACGTAATCGGCATCATTCGTTCCGATGCCTTGGACACCGCGTCCTCCACGACGTTGAGCACGATATGAATCCGTCGTCAAACGTTTGATGTAGCCGCTGCTTGTCAACGTGATGATGATGTCTTTTTCCGGAATCAAATCTTCATCTTCGAATTCGATATGGTCCATCCGAATTTCAGTCCGACGTTTATCGTTGAAGCGTTCTTTTACTTCTTCGAGTTCTGTCCGAATTAATTCGAGTAACTCTTCATCACTTTCGAGGATGGTTTTGAGTTCCGTAATCAACTGCATGATTTCATCGTACTCAGCATCAATCTTCTCACGCTCAAGACCGGTCAAACGTTGGAGACGCATATCGAGAATCGCTTGTGATTGTTTCTCTGATAACGCAAAACGTTCCATCAACTGCTCGCGGGCAGCATCTGCCGTCCGGTTCGCACGAATGATCCGGATGACTTCATCCAAGTGATCCAACGCAATCCGTAAACCCGCTAAGAGATGTTCACGTGCTTCCGCCTTCTCAAGATCAAACTGCGTCCGGCGACGAACGATTTCTTTTTGGTGCTCTAAATAGTGATACAACATTTCCTTCAACGTCAACGTACGTGGACGACCATTGACGATCGCAAGCATGTTGACCCCAAATGTCGTTTGCATCGACGTTTGTTTGTACAGGTTGTTGAGGATGACACTTGCATTCGCATCACGACGGATTTCCATCACGACACGCATACCACGGCGATCCGACTCATCCCGTAAGTCGGTGATGCCTTCAATTTTCTTCTCCCGGACGAGATCGGCAATTTTTTCAACGAGACGGGCTTTATTGACCTGGTACGGCAACTCCGTCACGATGATCCGTTCGCGATCTTTTTTTGTCTGTTCGATTTCCGCTTTGGCTCGGACGATGATCGATCCGCGACCTGTTTCGTAAGCACGACGGATTCCACTGCGTCCTAAGATTTCACCGGCTGTCGGGAAATCAGGTCCTGGTATATGTTGCATCAGTTCCTGGATCGTGATGTCCGGGTTATGCGAAAGAGCTAACACGCCGTCGATGACTTCACCGAGTTGGTGAGGTGGGATGTTTGTTGCCATCCCGACCGCGATCCCACTCGAACCGTTGACGAGTAAGTTCGGGAAACGAGAAGGTAATACTTCTGGTTCCCGTTCCGAACCATCGTAGTTGTCTTTAAAGTTGACGGTGTTTTTATTGATATCGCGGATGATCTCCATCGCGATTTTTGACATACGAGCTTCCGTATACCGCATGGCTGCGGCCGAATCCCCATCAACGGATCCAAAGTTTCCGTGACCGTCGACGAGTTCATAACGGTAACTGAAGTCCTGCGCCATTCGAACCATCGTGTCGTAAACGGCAGAATCACCGTGCGGGTGATACTTACCGATGACTTCACCAACGATACGGGCGGATTTTTTATGTGGTTTGTCGGCGCGAATACCTAAGTCGTTCATCGCGTACAAAATACGACGATGACCTGGTTTCAAGCCATCACGGACGTCCGGTAAGGCACGTGCGACGATGACACTCATCGCATAATCCATGAAGGACGTACGCATTTCTTGACTGATGTTGATATCTTTAATGATCCCTTGTTGATCGGACATTCGTATGGCCACCCTCTCTATTCAACGTTAAATATCCAAGTTCTTCACATAGTGTGCGTGCGACTGGATAAAGTCACGACGTGGTTCTACCTGGTCTCCCATCAAAATATCAAAGACCTCATCTGCTTCGATCGCATCTTGAAGCTCGACACGGAGCATTTGGCGACCACTTGGATCCATCGTGGTTTCCCACAGTTGCTCCGGATCCATCTCACCGAGACCTTTGTAACGCTGAATGTCGTATCGTGCATTTTCTGGAAGTGCTGCTAATGCTTCGTTCAGTTCACGTTCGTTATGCACATACGTGATGTTTTTCCCTTGTTTGATGCCGTAAAGCGGTGGCTGAGCGATGTAGACATACCCATGCTCGACAAGGGGACGCATGTAGCGATAGAAGAATGTCAATAAGAGTGTCCGGATGTGGGCACCATCGACATCGGCATCGGTCATGATGATGACTTTATGATACCGGGCTTTCTCGATGTTGAATTCAGAACCGATACTCGTCCCAAGCGCCGTGATGATCGTCCGGATTTCGTTACTGCCAAGAATCTTGTCGAGACGTGCTTTTTCGACGTTCAAGATTTTACCTCGGATTGGTAAAATCGCCTGGAAGTGACGGTCACGTCCGGATTTTGCCGAACCACCCGCTGAGTCACCCTCAACGATATAGATTTCAGAGATCGTCGCATCACGTGACGAACAGTCGGCCAGTTTACCCGGAAGTGAGCTGACTTCGAGAACGCCTTTACGCCGTGTTAATTCACGCGCACGTTTCGCAGCCATTCGGGCGCGAGACGCCATCATTCCTTTTTCGACGATTGCACGGGCACTCGTCGGATTCTCCATCATGAACTGCTCGAATGCCGAAGAAAATAGCGTGTCCGTAGCAGTCCGCGCATCGGAGTTGCCGAGTTTCGTTTTCGTCTGTCCTTCGAACTGTGGATTCGGGTGTTTGATCGAGACGATCGCTATCATCCCTTCACGCACATCTTCGCCAGACAATGTGCCGTCTGCATCTTTCATCAAACCAAACTTTTTCGCATAGTCGTTGACGACACGTGTCAACGCGGTCTTAAAACCGGTTTCGTGTGTCCCACCTTCATGCGTCGGGATGTTGTTCGTAAACGAGTAGATGTTTGCTGCAAATCCATCGTTGTACTGTAACGCCACTTCGACTTCGATGCCGTCGCGGTTGCCGTGTACATAGACCGGCTCTTCGTGAACGACTTCTTTCGAACGGTTTAAATGCTCGACATATGACTTGATTCCGCCTTCGTAATGGAAACTACGCGTAATCGGTTCATCAGAACGGTCATCCGTGATCTGAATCGTCAGTCCTTTATTTAGGAATGCCAGCTCACGTAAGCGTGTCGCAAGCAGATCATAATCGTATTCGAGTGTTTCTTGGAAAATCTCATCATCCGGGAAGAAACGAATCATCGTTCCTGTCTCTTCTGACGTACCGATGACCGCTAAATCTTCAGCCGGTACACCACGGTGATACGCTTGGTAGTACAACTTTTCATTCCGCTTGACGAAAACTTCCAGTTTCGTCGAGAGCGCGTTAACGACGGATGCCCCGACACCGTGTAGACCACCGGATACTTTATATCCGCCGCCGCCGAATTTACCGCCCGCATGAAGGACCGTCAAGATGACTTCTACTGCCGGACGTCCCATCTTTTCTTGAATATCGACCGGGATGCCCCGTCCGTTATCCTCGACTAAAATCGAATTCCCTGATTCAATCGTCACTTTAATCGTATCGCAATACCCTGCGAGTGCTTCATCGATCGAGTTATCGACGATTTCCCAGACTAAATGGTGAAGTCCCTTCGACGCAGTCGATCCGATATACATACCCGGACGTTTCCGAACGGCTTCTAGACCTTCAAGCACCTGAATCTGATCGGCACCGTACCCTTGTTCTACTTCCATATCTTCATGATTACTCATCGGTTTTCTCACCTACTATTTCTTTGTATGATGTCTCTTCCAAAATGACAGCCCCCTGTTTCACGTGGAACAACTTTGCCTGTTTGATCGTTTCGTGTGCAATTCCATCGACGCTTGTCGTCGTCAGGATCGTCTGCACTTTTTGTTGCATCGTATCGAGCAAATGGGTTTGACGATGATCATCGAGCTCGGATAAGACATCGTCTAGAAGTAGCAACGGATATTCCCCCACTTCTTCATGAATCAATTCAATCTCTGCTAATTTCAAAGAGAGTGCCGCCGTCCGTTGTTGTCCTTGTGAACCGTATGTCTGGACATTCCTTCCGTTGACTTCCATTTCAAAGTCATCGCGATGGGGTCCGAACAGCGTCACACCTCTTCTAATTTCGTTTGTCTTCATTTTACCAAACTTCTGCGTATAAGAAGCAGTCATTCCTTCGACATCGAGCAAATCATTGCTAAATGTATCGGAACGATAGATCAAGACGAGCTTTTCCTGTCCGCGACTGATTCCTTCATGAATCGGACGTGCCCATTTTTCAAGCTGGGCAATGAAGTGATGGCGGCGCTGGACGATTTTAACGGCAAGCGTAATCATCTGCTCCGTCAAGACATCGAGGAACGTCTCATCTCCACCTTTGATCGACAACTGTTTCAACAGCGCATTACGTTGTTTGAGGACTTTTAAATACTGACTTAATTCATGTAGATAGACCGGACTGACCTGACCAATTTCCATATCCAAAAAGCGACGTCTGATTTGCGGGCTACCTTTGACGATGTGTAAGTCCTCTGGCGCAAACAACACGATGTTCAATGCCCCGACATAATCACTCAGGCGGCGTTGCTCGAGATGATTCAACTTCGCCTTTTTCCCACGACTTGAAATGACGATTTCCTGTGAATGGGATCCTCTACGTTTATGAATCCGTCCTTCCACCCGCGCCGTCTCCGCATCCCACTGGATCAATTCCTTGTCGTGCGTCGTCCGGTGGGACTTGGCGAGAGCCAGTACATAGATGGCTTCAAGCAGATTCGTTTTCCCTTGGGCGTTTTCCCCAATCAGAACGTTCGTCTTTTCTGAAAAAGATAATTCCAACGACTCGTAGTTGCGATAATGACTGAGTCGGACCGAATCGAGTCGCACGTTAGTTCCCCTCGTTCTTAATGATGAACTGACCGTAATCTTCTACGTCAATCACATCTCCATCCCGTAGTTTACGACCACGTCGCTGATCGACTTCACCGTTGACGAGAATGGGTACCTCAGCGAGAAATGGTTTGGCTTGTCCACCGCTCGATATGATATCTGAAAGTTTCAGGAACTGACCTAATGTGACGTATTCTGTTGAAATCTTGATTTGATTCATGGTTTGACTCCTCCTACCTACATATTATAAATGACGTACTCTTTATTGTACTAAAAAACTCGCGATTTGGCAAAATGAACGAACGTATATACGGATTTCAAAAAAAGCCCAAGGAACAGAGGCTGTTCCTTGGGTGCAAATCATGCCGTTCGAACCGGTAAGATCAGCTGTAAGACATTGTCTTGATCGACAGGGTGCAAGATGAACGGTCGAATCGAACCGGTGAACTGGATTTCGATATCCGTCGCATCCAGTGCCTTTAAGGCGTCCATCATGTATTTCGAATTGAACGAGATTTTTAACTCTTCTCCTTCAAGTGACAAGATGCTGACCTGCTCCGATACTTTACCGACTTCTGGTGAATGAGACGAGATTTCAACAGCCGTCGTCCCTTCCGCCGCGAACTTGATCACGTTGTTGCGGTCTTCACGTGCGAGCAAAGATGCGCGATCGATCGCTTGCAACAAGTCTTTTGCGTTCATTCGGACAGCAGTCCGGTACTCTTCCGGGATCAGACGGGACGTATCCGGGTAATTGCCGTCAAGCAGACGCGAGAAGAATAGGACATGTTTCATCTTAAAGAGGATCTGTTGATTCGTAATCGTGATATCGACATGACCATCACTAAGTAATTTCGATAACTCGTTTAAACTTTTCCCTGGAACGATGACGTTCTGGAACGAGATTTCATGATCCGTCTCAAATTGTGCGCGGCGTAACGCCAGTCGGTGACTGTCCGTCGAGACGCACGTCAAGATGTCTTTATCCGCCGAGAAATTGACACCTGTCAGTACGGGACGTGTTTCCTGTACTGCGACGGCAAAACTCGTTTGACGAATCATTGACCGCAATAAGTCTGCTGGTAAACGGAACTGTTGTCCGCCATCGACTTGCGGAAGACGCGGGAACTCATCTGGATCGAGTCCGTTTAAATGGAATTCTGCCGTACCGGACTGAATCCGTGTCATGAAGTTCGGTGAGACTTCGAGGATCACTTCATCCGTTGGTAACTTTTTCACGATATCTCCAAAGAAGCGGGCGTTTAAGACGACGCTTCCTGCACGATGGACCGTGACGTACGACGTACCGTTCTCTTCCGCATAAATCGTCCGTTCGATCGAGATTTCTGTATCGCTTCCTGTCAGCGTCATACCATCTCCATGAGCCTCGAGTTTAATTCCTGTCAGGATCGGAATCGTCGTTCGGGATGAAACGGCTTTTGCTACATCTTGAATTGCTTGGATTAAAGTATCACGTTGAATTGTAATATGCATATTGTCGTTAAGCTCCTCTCAAAATGGGCGTTACATCATCATAACATAATAATATATTTTTTTAATAATAGTATTAGGGGCTGTGGATAGTGTGGATAAGTCGGTGGATAACTTGGTATAGAGCCAAAACGCTTGTGGATAACTTGTGGATAACTAGCCTCTTTTATCCACAGCTTATCCACAGGTTTAAGAATGTTTCAATTCATGCTTGATTTGTTCGATGACTTTTCCCGTTTCTCCGTCTGATTTGACGAGTGTACTGATTTTCTCATGGGCATGGATGACGGTCGTGTGATCACGCCCCCCAAACTCTTCACCGATTTTCGGCAAGGAGCTTTCTGTCATTTCCCGTGACAGGTACATCGCAATCTGACGGGGGAAAGCAATCGACTTCGTTCGCTTTTTAGCTTTTAAATCATCAAACGGCAGATTAAAGTGTTTACTGACCGATTCTTGAATGTCACGAATCGTCACTTTGCGGGGTTCACTCGCAGGCATGATGTTATGCAAAGCTTCGGCAGCAACATTCGGATCAATCGTTCGCCCGACAAGGTTCGCGTAAGCAATGACACGGGTTAAGGCGCCTTCAAGTTCCCGGATGTTCGTATCGATCTGGCTGGCGATGTAGAGCATGACTTCATTGGAAACATCCAATTGTTCCGCATTGGCTTTTTTTCGGAGAATCGCAATCCGTGTCTCAAGATCCGGTGGCGTGATATCCGTGATCAGTCCCCATTCGAAGCGTGAACGCAGTCGATCTTCGAGCGTCGGGATTTCTTTAGGCGGACGATCACTTGAGATGATGATTTGTTTCTGATCGTTATGCAACGCATTGAAAGTATGGAAAAACTCTTCCTGCGTCTGTTCTTTTCCGGCAAGAAACTGAATATCATCTATTAATAGAACATCGATGTTCCGATATTTGTTCCGAAACTGAACCGTTTTGTTATCACGAATCGAATTGATGAAGTCGTTTGTAAACTGTTCCGATGAAACATAAGCAATTTTGGTACCGAGTTTTTGATCTTGGACGTACTGACCGATCGCATGCATCAAATGCGTTTTTCCAAGTCCGACCCCACCATAGATGAAAAGTGGATTGTAGGCTTTAGCCGGTGCTTCTGCCACGGCCAAAGAGGCAGCATGGGCAAAGCGGTTGCCCGACCCGATGACGAACGTATCAAAGGTATATTTGGCATTGAGTTGTCCCAGCTCACTCATGACGAGCTCATCCGTCGGTGTACGTTTCTTTGGGACTTTTGTTGGTGGAGCTGCTTCGATTACTTCCTCATTTTGACGATCGAGCATATGTTTTGCTTGACCTTCCTCGATGAATTGAATATCAAGCCGGCTTCCTGTCACTTCTTCGACGGTATCTTCTAATAGAGATAAGTACTGACGTTCTAACCAAGTTACTGTAAAAGCTGCTGGTGCGGAGACGATCAAGGTCGTTCCATTCAGCGTGACTCCTTCTGTAGACTTTAACCACATGTCGTAACTGGCTTTTGGGGTACGTTGTTCTTCCTCGATTACAGATAATACATTGTGCCAAAGTTCGGCAGCGTTTTTCATAAATACCCCCCTTTTTCTATCATAATATAAAAAATTATACACAGGTTTATACACAGGACTAACTTAATGAAGAAACACGACTTATCCCCAGAACATAAAAACTGTGGATAACGTTATCCACAGGGGTTGATTTCTGTGTATAAAGTTATCCACAGGCTGTGTATAACTTGAAGAATCAATTTGTCTTACGTTCATGTTATGCACAATTAGTGTATCAAATGAAATGGGGTCTGGCAATGGTTAGAACGATTTATCCACAAGTAAATCAACATATACACAGGCAGTTACCCACAGGCTGTGGATAGTGTGGATAAGTTGTGGATAAGATGTGTATAACTTTTCGAAAGAGGAAGCGTTCAAAAAAGTTATACACAAAATCAAAGAAGTTGTGCAAAAAAAATCCGGAAACAGACCTTGACGTTGATTTTAAAAAATACTATTGTAGACAAAGTGATAAGTTATCCACGGAACATGTGGATAGTGTGGATAAGTCTGTGGATAGTTTAAACGAGGAAGTTCTTGATCCGTCTTACGAAGCAAACGATATCGTATGATATGAAACAGGCTGGTGAATTCTATTTCCATGAATCGCGTTCATGATTGCTGAAAAGGCTCATGATAATTCTTATGAACTTTCATTGACAAGGTCACTTTTGATTTATATAATATACAAGACTGCCTTAAAGTAGAAAACGATGATTTTTATAGAGTATTTTTAAAGGAGGTGCAGACTAATGAAACCAACTTTCAACCCAAACAACCGTAAGCGCAAAAAAGTTCACGGATTCCGTGCGCGCATGGCAACTAAGAGTGGCCGCCGGATCTTGGCTGCTCGCCGTCTTAAAGGCCGCAAAGCCTTGACTGTATAATCGAGCGATGATGAGATCACTTCTGGCGATGCCTGGAGTGATCTTTTTTTTGTTGTTTTTTAGGATGTTCGTGTTTTTGTCACAAGACGACTCTCGCAGAGCAGGTTTATTCTATGATATGATGAAAGACGACGAATTTTCGTGATGTCAGGATGGGGTGTGATCAAGGTGAAAAAGGAATACCGCGTCAAGAAAGACAAGGAGTTCCAAGCGGTGTTTACTCGAGGAGCCTCTGTCGCAAATCGGCAATTTGTCGTATATGCACTAAAAAAAGAGCAGCAGACTCACTTTCGGATTGGTTTATCGGTGAGTAAGAAAATCGGGAACGCCGTTGTTCGCAACCAAGTCAAACGTTACGTTCGCGAAGCCTGTCAGCTTCATGAAGCGTCGCTTGCCCCGAATTATGATTTTGTGATCATCGCGCGCAATCCGGCTGCGAAGATGACTGCTCAAGAAGTCGCGGACAGTTTGCGCCACGTCTTTAAACGTTCTGGTGTCTGGAAGCGACAAGTTAAATAAACGTGCAGTATATCCTGTTGATTTGTAGCGGCCGCTCGCCTACTTCTATCATATAGAAATACGAGGACCGACCACGTGTAAACATTACTAGGAGGAATTATGAACAAGAGAACTAAGATTTGGCTGACGCTTGGGCTGATGTCCGTACTCGCAATCGTTCTATCTGGTTGTACCCCTGGAACATACGGGACCGGTGAACCGATTACCGCTGATACAGAAGGTTTCTGGAAACACTACTTTGTTTGGCCGATGGCATGGTTGATTGGTAAATTTGCTGAGTACTTTAATGGAGATTACGGGATTGCGATCGTTATCACAACATTGATCGTCCGTCTGGTCATCTTACCGTTGATGATTAAACAAACGAAGAGCATGGGTGGTATGCAAGTCATTCAGCCAGAAATGATGAAACTTCGTGAGAAATATAGTTCGAAAGATCAAGAAACACAGCAAAAATTGCAACAAGAAATGATGAAGCTGTATCAAGAACACAACGTCAATCCGCTTGCCGGCTGTTTACCAATCTTGATTCAGATGCCGATTTTGATTGCTTTCTACAATGCGATCATCTATACGCCGGCGATTTTCCAACATTCGTTCCTCTGGTTCGATCTCGGAAAACCGGATCCGCTTTTCATCCTGCCGATTTTGTCAGCCGTCTTTACGTACTTGCAACAGAAAATCTCGATGGCCGGTCAAGACGATAATCCACAGATGAAAATCATGTTGTATGTCTTCCCAGTCATGATCTTCGTCATGGGTGTGACGTTACCATCTGCCTTGTCTCTCTACTGGGTCGTTGGTTATATCTTCTCCATTATCGTGACAATCGTCATCATGAAACCGATGCGCGAGAAGATCAAAGTGCAGACGGAAGCAACAATTGCTTCAAAACGTGAAAAAGAAGCGGCTGAAGCAGCTCCTGCTCCAAAGAAACCGAAAAAGAAACGTTAATCACAAATGAGGGCGATACTCCGTTTTTACAGAGTGTCGCTCTTTTTCTTTTGGGCTATTTCGTGTATAGTTGTCACGTTATACCCATTTATATCATTCCTGAACATTAACTATAGAAAAGCTTGCAGAAAACGAGGTGTGAACAACAGATGATGGAATTTGATACGATAGCCGCGATTTCAACACCGATGGGGGAAGGAGCGATTGCGATTGTTCGCTTGTCCGGTCCACAGGCGGTCGCAACAGCCGATCGTGTCTACCGTGGCGCGAACCGCTTGAACAACGTCCCGACGCATACGATCCATTACGGTAAATTGGTCGAACAGACGACTGAACAAGTCGTCGATGAAGTGATGGTCAGTGTCATGCGGGCTCCGAAAACCTTTACGCGTGAAGATGTCGTGGAATTGAACTGTCACGGAGGCATCGTCGCCGTCAACCGTGTACTCGAATTGATTCTGGAGCAACCAGATGTGCGATTAGCAGAACCCGGCGAATTCACGAAACGTGCCTTTTTGAACGGACGGATCGACTTGTCACAGGCGGAAGCCGTGATGGACTTGATTCGTGCCAAAACAGACCGGGCGATGACCGTCGCCGTCGGTCAAATCGAAGGACGTCTCTCGAAACTGGTCCAAGATTTACGGGAACAATTGTTACAGACGATTGCTTCGATTGAAGTGAACATCGACTATCCGGAATATGATGCGGAAGAGATGACACAACAAATCGTGCAAACGAATGCAGGAGAAGTACGACAGATCTTAACGGAATTGCTCGCAACGGCGCGCCAAGGAAAGATCCTCCGAGAAGGGTTATCGACAGCGATCATCGGACGACCGAACGTCGGGAAATCGTCCTTGCTCAACACATTGGTGCAAGAAGCAAAAGCGATCGTCACCGACATCGCCGGGACGACCCGCGATACGATTGAAGAATACGTCAATGTCCGTGGTGTTCCACTAAAGTTGATCGACACGGCCGGGATTCGGGAAACGGAAGATATCGTCGAACGGATGGGTGTCGAGAAGTCAAGGCAGGCACTCAATTCCGCCGATCTGATTTTACTTGTCCTGAACGGGAACGATGAACTGACAGAAGAAGATGTTCTGTTATTCGAGGCGATTCGTGGGATGAACGCCATCATCATTGTTAATAAAAGTGATTTACCGCAACAGATTGATCTCGAGCGCGTGAAACAGTTGGCAGATGACCGTCCGATCGTGACGACGTCCCTGCTGGAAGAAGCAGGGGTCATGGATCTTGAAGCAGCAATCGCGGCCCTCTTCTTTGAACAAGGAGTCGAGGGGCAGGACATGACGTATGTCTCGAATGCCCGTCATATCCAGTTGATCAAACAAGCAAGTCAGATGATCGAAGATGCCCTTGGTGCAGCGGAAGCATCGATGCCAATCGATATGGTACAGATCGATTTACGCCGTGCGTGGGATACGCTCGGAGAAATCAATGGCGATACGGCGCAAGACAGCTTGCTCGATAAATTGTTCTCACAATTTTGTTTAGGTAAATAATAGATAGTAGGTTGTTGATTTTTAAAAGGAGGAACCACAGTTATGGCTTATCAAGCAGGTGAATTCGACGTCATCGTCATCGGAGCGGGTCATGCGGGAATTGAAGCATCCCTCGCTGCCGCTCGAATGGGTTCGAAGACTGTCATGTTGACGATGAACCCCGATATGGTCGGATTCATGTATTGTAATCCGTCGATCGGCGGTCCGGCAAAAGGAATCGTTGTCCGGGAAATCGATGCACTCGGTGGAGAAATGGCACGTGCCATCGATGCGACGTATATTCAAATGAAAATGCTCAATACTTCAAAAGGTCCAGCCGTCCGCGCACTGCGGGCACAAGCGGATAAGTTCGAGTACCAAAACCGCATGAAGAAGGCACTCGAAGATGAACCGAATCTCTTGTTGCGTCAAGCCCTCGTCGAACGACTATTGATCGAAGACGAGACGTGTGTGGGTGTCGTCACGAATACAGGAGCAGAGTACCGGGCGAAAGCGGTCATCATTACGACCGGGACGTTCATGCGCGGAAAAATCATCATCGGCGAATTGTCGTATGAGAGTGGTCCGAACAATCAGATGCCTTCGGTCAATCTTTCGAAACATCTGGAGGAACTCGGATTTGAATTAGCCCGTTTCAAAACAGGAACACCACCCCGAATCGACGGCAAAACAATCGATTATTCGAAAACCGAGATTCAACCAGGTGACGCGGTTGCCTTGCCGTTCAGCCATGAAACAACACAGATGATCACAGAACAGATTCCATGCTGGTTGACGTATACGACCGAATATACGCACCAGTTGATTGATGCGAATCTTCATCGGTCACCGATGTTCTCCGGGATGATCAAAGGAACGGGTCCCCGTTACTGCCCGTCGATCGAAGATAAGGTCGTTCGGTTCAGTGATAAACCCCGTCACCAGATTTTCTTAGAACCAGAAGGTCGTGACACGGAAGAAGTCTACGTCCAAGGATTATCGACGAGTCTGCCGGAAGACGTCCAGCACGATATCTTACGGTCGATTCCAGGTCTTGAGAAATCGGAAATGATGCGTCCCGGTTATGCAATCGAATATGATGCGGTCGTGCCGACACAACTCTGGCCGACACTTGAGACGAAACGGATCGCCGGATTATTTACAGCCGGACAAATCAACGGGACAAGCGGATATGAAGAAGCAGCCGGACAAGGTATCATGGCGGGTATCAATGCGGCACTCAAGGTCCAACAAAAAGACCCGCTCATCCTGTCACGTTCCCAAGGCTATATCGGCGTCATGATTGATGATCTCGTGACAAAAGGAACCAATGAACCATACCGTCTGTTGACATCACGTGCCGAATACCGGTTATTGTTACGTCATGACAATGCCGATTTACGCTTGTCGGATATCGGTCACGAACTGGGACTGATCACTGAGGCCCGCCATGCGAAATTAGCGGAGAAAAAACAAGAAATCGAGCGGGAAATGAAACGTCTTGAAAAAGTTGTCATCAAGGCAACGAGTGACGTCAATGAACAGTTGACGGCAATCGGCGTCTCCCCGTTAAAAGAAGCATTGCATGCCATCACGTTACTGAAACGTCCAGAAATCACATACGCGATGATTGCCGAGATGACGCCAGCACCAGTCGCACTTTCACCGGAAGCAGCCGAGCAAGTCGAAATCCAGGTCAAATATGCGGGTTATATCGACAAGCAGCTGGATCAAGTCGAGCGGATGATGCGGATGGAGAAAAAACGGATTCCTGAACGTCTTGACTATGATGTGATCAGTGGTCTTGCGATGGAAGCGAAACAAAAACTAAACCAAGTGCGTCCGCTCTCGATTGGACAAGCCTCACGTATTTCAGGCGTCAATCCGTCTGATATCTCGATTTTGCTTGTCTACATCGAACAAGGCCAATACGCATTGACTGCGGAGTGAATCAGATGAATCAACAGCAATTCGTAACAGCATTAGCGGAACAAGGGCTTGACGTCTCGGAGCACCAATTGAAACAGTTCCAACGGTATTATGAACTACTCGTCGAATGGAACGAAAAGATGAACTTGACGGCGATTACGGCGGAAGAAGATGTGTACCTGAAACATTTTTACGATTCGATCACAGCGGCGTTTTACTTTGATTTTACAGAAGTCGAAACCGTCTGTGATGTCGGTGCCGGTGCCGGATTCCCGAGTCTCCCGATTAAAATCATGTTCCCACACCTCAAAGTCACCATCATCGATTCGTTGAATAAACGAATCGGATTCTTGAACATGCTGGCGACGGAACTGGGTCTTGAAGGAGTTGCCTTCCATCACGGTCGTGCGGAAGAATTCGGTAAAAATAAACAATTCCGGGAACATTTTGATGTCGTGACGGCACGTGCCGTCGCCCGGATGTCGGTCCTTGCGGAATACTGCTTGCCCCTTGCCAAAGTAGGCGGACAATTCGTCGCCTTGAAAGCCGCCAAACTGGGAGAAGAGCTGGAAGAAGGCGCAACTGCCTTGAAAGTGTTGGGTGGGAATTTGCGGGAAAGTTTCCAATTCCAATTGCCAGGTGAGGAAAGTGAGCGTAATATCGTTATTGTCGACAAAAAACGATTAACACCCGGGAAATATCCGCGTAAAGCAGGTACACCGGCGAAAGACCCACTAGGTTAACACACCGTTTCACGTGAAACGATGACTGATGAAGGCGAGGTACACCAACGTGAAGAATGCAATTGCCAAACTGCTCGGTAAGGGAGGAACCGTTTCCCTAGAGCTAGATCCACAAGATACCGTCCGTGAGTTGAAGTTAACGGAATTGGTCGCCAACCAGTTCCAACCGCGGACCGTCTTTGACGGGGAACGGATTACCGAACTAGCGACCACGATTGAAGAACATGGTTTACTGCAACCGATTGTCGTCCGAAAACAAGGCGAAGGGTATGAAATCATCGCCGGGGAAAGACGTTTTCGGGCTGTGCAATCGCTCGGATGGGACACGATTCCCGCCATCATTAAGCAGATGACGGACGAGACGACGGCTGCCCTCGCACTCATCGAAAATCTACAACGTGAAGAGCTGACACCAATCGAAGAAGCAGAAGCCTATGCCCGCTTACTCGCGATGCAAGACATCACACAGGAAGTGTTGGCGAGAAGACTCGGACGTAGTCAGTCCACGATTGCGAATAAACTTCGCTTACTCCGTTTGCCGGACGTCGTCCGCGAGGCACTCAAACAGCGAAAGATCACAGAACGGCATGCCCGTGCCCTTCTGCCATTAAAAGCAACGGATTTACAGACCCAGGTCTTACTTGAAATCATCGAACGGGAATGGAACGTCAAGGAGACGGAACAACGTGTCGAACGATTACTGACCCCGAAGGTCCCTAAAAAGCGTCATAAAAGTTTTGCGCGGGATACACGGATTGCGTTGAATACGATTCGGGATTCGGTCGATATGATTGAACGGACCGGATTGCTGGTCGAAAAGGAAGAAGTAGATTGTGAAGAATATGTCGAGGTGCGGATCCGCATCGTGAAGGCACGTCCGTAAACAGCGGTCGTGCCTTCCGCTACGTTTAGGAGAGATTAGCATGAATGAAATACCCATTGGAGCGATTCGCCCCAATCCGGGACAACCTCGGAAACAGTTTCATGAAAAAGCATTAGAGGAATTGGCGAATTCCTTAAAACGGCATGGGATGATCCAACCGATTGTCGTCCGTCCACGCGAAGGGTTTTATGAAATCGTTGCCGGTGAACGGCGGTATCAAGCGGCGAAACAGGCGGGTTTTACACGTGTCCCCGTGTTGATCATTGAAGCGAATGAGACCCGTGTCATGGAACTGGCTTTGATCGAAAACATTCAACGAGCCGACTTGAGCGCAATCGAAGAAGCGATGGCCTATGCCGAGATGTTAGAGGAATTTAACGTGACGCAAGCCGAACTCGCCGCACGTGTCGGGAAAAGCCGTTCTCATATCACAAACAGTCTCCGGTTGTTGCAGTTACCGGTCAACGTCCAGCAAGCGGTGATGGAAGAACGGTTGTCGATGGGGCATGCCCGTGCCTTATTGTCTTTAAAAAACCCACTGAAAATTGAACGGATGGCAGAACGCGTCATGCATGAAAATTGGAACGTCCGGCGTCTTGAACAAGAATTACGGGAAAAAAAACAAGTCCGTCCTGCGACGAGAAGATCGACCGAACTTGATTTTATCGAAGAAACTTTACGGGAACGAATCGGTGCGACCGTCCGGATCAAAACGACGAAACAGGCCGGGAAACTCGAAATCGATTTTACGGATGAAGAGGATCTGAATCGGATTCTCGAGCTCCTCTTGCCGGAAGACGACTGACTGTTAAAAAGGATCCACTCCGCTGTTTTTCGGAATGGATCCTTTTGTTGTATCAGGATGACCAAATGGGGAGGCGCATCGATTAGATCGAGCGTGGTGTGAAGGAAATCGTCGTACGTGTCGTCTCAGCGACCAACTTCGTATCGAGTAATGCAAAACTGTCGGCGACGAGTTCTGCTAGCTCATAGACCAGGTGAAGACGTGTATTTTGGAGAATCATCATTTCCATGAACCCACTGACGTTGACGACGGCTTTGATATTAAAATCACCGACAGCCGGAAGTTCTTTTTGGACACCAGCGCCAGGCGCAAGTGGTCCTTCGGAGAAAAAGACATGACCGACACTCGATAAGCGACCGAGGCAAGCATCGATGGCGATGACGAGTGGACGATAATGGGTCGTTTGAATCGAGTGGATCGTCTCAGCCAAATTCAAAGCATGGACAGGCTTTGCTAACGTCCCGTAAACATGCATGTTTGCCGGACGATTTTTTTCTAAAAATGTACCGACGAGTGGTCCAAGTGAATCTCCTGTCGAACGATCGGAACCGATGCAGACGAGAACGACAGGTCGATTTTCTTTTAGTGCACTGACCTGTTCATGTAATTGTTCGGCAAGTCGTTCTTTCGCGAATGGTTCTGTATATTCTAGAAAGAAGGAATAGGGCTTTTTTTCGTGGGAATGGAAACGGAAGTTCATCTAGATCATCCTTTCTTCTCCTGGTGTCAGCGTCCTGGTGTCATGGTGAGAGTGAAGGCGTTCTGTAATGATTTTCCTTTCCCGGTTTTTAAGGAAATCTAACGTCAAAATCGGTTCTTTAGTTGAAAGTCATTTAAAATCACGTATACTGTCGTAATAGAGAGAACTGAAAGGATGGAGAGAATGGCTACCAATCAAGATGTACAAAATTCAGTCGCCCAGGTCGATCGAATTCTGGAGCAAGTAATGGACGCAGACATGTGGATTCGTTTTGGACTCAAATTGTTGATCGCCCTGATCATCATCGCCGGGTTTTATATATTGACACGTGTTTTGACAGGGGCGGTGTCGAGGTTATTTACGATTCGAAAGATTAATGAACACGACTATTTGGCGCAACGACAAAATGAAACGTTGTTGAAATTACTCCAAAATGCCATTCGTTATGTCTTAGGAATCGTCATGTTGTTGACCGTGCTCAGTCAGTTTGGAATCAATATCACGGGACTGGTCGCAAGTGCCGGTATCGCGGGTCTGGCGATTTCATTTGGTGCCAAAAACTTAGTCCAGGACATCATTACGGGAGCCTTCATCATCTTTGAGCGTCAGTTCAAGGTCGGAGATTTTGTTCGTGTCGGTCTGATCGAAGGGGTCGTCACAGAACTTGGGATTCGAACAACGAAGTTGAAGGGATTGAATGGAGAAATTCATATCATTCCGAATGGTCAAATCTTACAAGTGACGAACTTTTCGGTCGATAACAGTTTCGCTTTGGTCGATGTCCAAGTGTCGTATGAAGAAGATTTGGAACGCGTCGAACGGGTCTTGCACCAAATTGCCGATACGACGACTAAAAAATATGAAGACATGTTCGTCGAACCGATTGAAATGCTGGGTGTTCAGACGCTTGGTCCTTCTGAAGTCGTCTACCGGCTGATGGCGGAGGTCCCACCGATGCAGCACTTCCAGGCAGGACGCTTAATCCGGAAAGAACTGAAGCAAGGACTCGAAGTGGAAGGAATCAAGATTCCATATCCACGGATGGTCATGATGAATACAGAACAAGGGAATGGTGGTCAAGCCGATGATGCCAAAAACGTACAATCTTCATGATTATGTCGAAATGAAAAAACAACATCCATGCGGCACAAACCGCTGGCAGATCATTCGGGTCGGAATGGACATCCGGATCAAGTGTCAAGGGTGTGGCGCAAGCATCCTGATGCCACGCCGTGACTTTGATAAACGTTTAAAAAAAGTCTTACCAGAATGAATTCGGATCAAGCCCTTGACGATGAAGCATGTCGTCAGGGGCTTTTCGTTGGATCCACACGTATAAAAAAACCGATGGCTTGCTTCGAATTACAGAAAAACGTACATCAAACAGCCATGTCTTTAAAAAAGAATTCGCATCTCCTTGCTTAAAAAAATTGAACTATCTATAATTGTGAAAGATGTGCTGACGTGGTGTAATCATTCTACCCACTGCGGCCGCTAGCACGGATTTCCTAGGAAATACCGAAAAGGAGGAATTCCAAGTGGGATTAACAGCCGGAATCGTTGGCTTACCAAACGTAGGAAAATCAACACTTTTTAATGCAATTACACAAGCAGGTGTCGAGGCGGCGAACTATCCGTTCGCAACGATCGATCCAAACGTCGGTGTCGTCGAAGTACCAGACGCACGCTTGCGTAAATTAACAGAACTCGTCAACCCAAAGAAAACGATCCCGACGGCATTCGAATTCACGGACATCGCCGGAATCGTCAAGGGTGCATCAAAAGGAGAAGGGTTAGGAAATAAATTCCTCGCCAATATCCGTGAAGTGGATGCAATCTGTCAGGTCGTCCGTTGTTTCATTGACGAAAACATCACACACGTCTCAGGAAAAGTCTCACCAATCGATGACATCGAAACAATCAATCTCGAGTTGATTCTTGCCGATCTCGAATTGGTCGAAAAACGGATCCAACGTGTCCAAAAACAAGTCAAGTCGCGTGATAAAAATGCAGCAGGTGAACTCGAAGCACTCGAAATCATCCTTGCTCTATTAGAAGACGAAAAACCAGCCCGTCTCGCTGAACTAAACGAAGATCAAGCAGCAATCGTCAAACACTTCCAGTTACTGACGATGAAACCGATGCTTTACGTCGCAAATGTCGGCGAAGATGAAGTCGCGGATGCGGACAGCAACGAAAACGTCCAGCTCGTGCGCGAATTTGCGGCAAAAGAAGGCGCAGAGGTCATCATCATCTGTGCCCGCATTGAAGAAGAAATCGCAGAACTCGAGCCGGAAGAACGCCAAGAGTTCCTGGTTGATCTCGGAATCGAAGAATCAGGTCTCGATCAACTGATTCATGCTGCGTATAACACGCTGGGTCTCGCAACGTACTTCACGGCTGGTGAAAAAGAAGTCCGTGCTTGGACATTCAAAAAAGGCATGAAGGCCCCACAATGTGCGGGTGTCATCCACTCTGACTTCGAACGTGGTTTCATTCGTGCTGAAGTTGTCGCATACGATGACTTAGCAGCAGCTGGGAACATGGCGACGGTCAAAGAACAAGGACGTTACCGTTCTGAAGGAAAAGAATATGTCTTCCAAGATGGCGATGTTGTCACATTCCGCTTCAACGTTTAAGAGGAGCGAACGAATCGTTATTGCATAAACCAAAATACTTTGATAGTATTAACAAATGTGAGTAATGAATTATTGCTCCTTGCTCGATGAATCGAGCCGCCAGTCCAAGAGGAGGTGACAGATATGCGTAAATACGAAGTACTTTACATCATCCGTCCGGAAGTTGATGAGGAAGCACGAAAAGCTCTAGTTGAGCGTTTCAACAAAGTCCTCACTGACAACGGTGGTACAGTTGAAAAAACAACTGAAATGGGTAAACGTCGTTTTGCTTACGAAATCAATGATATGCGTGAAGGTTTCTACGTTCTTCTTAACGTGACTGCTGAACCAGCAGCTACAAAAGAACTTGACCGTCTCATGAAGATCAGTGACGATATCGTTCGCTTAATGATCACAAAAGACGAGAAATAAGCTGAAACAGGAGAGTGATTCTGATGATTAACCGCGTCGTTTTAGTCGGTCGGTTAACTCGTGACCCTGAAATGCGTTATACGCAGAGCGGGATTGCGGTAACGCGATTCACACTCGCTTGTGACCGTCCGTTTACAGGACAAGATGGGAAGCGAGAAGCTGACTTCATCGATTGCGTCGTATGGCGCAAGCAAGCAGAGAACGTTGCTCAGTATTTGAAAAAAGGGAGCCTCGCAGGTGTTGAGGGTCGCCTTCAGATTAGTAGCTATGACGATAAAGATGGTCAACGTCGTTATCGTGCAGAAGTCGTCGCGGATAGTGTTCGATTCCTAGAATCACGCAATGCAAGCCGTTCTTCCGATAGTGATAGCTACTCTTCAACTTCAAATACAGGTGGAAACGGAAATGCTGCAGGATGGGGTTCACAGCAACAGCAGAACAACTCTTCCTCGCCAGCACCCGCTTCATCTTCATCGAATTCGGGCTTCGGCGCTGATCCGTTCAGCGGCGGCAGTTCGATCGATCTTTCAGACGACGATCTCCCGTTCTAATCGGGAACGTCGGACTGAAAAATTTACTCTAAAAAGGAGGTTAATCACATGGCACGTCGTCCAGGTGGAAAACGTCGTCGTAAAGTATGTTACTTCACGTCGAACCACATCACTCATATCGATTATAAAGACGTAGAACTTCTTAAACGTTTCATTTCGGAACGCGGTAAGATTCTTCCACGTCGTGTGACTGGTACTTCAGCGAAATACCAACGTCCACTTACAATCGCAATCAAACGTTCACGTCAAATGGCTTTAATTCCATACGTAGCTGACTGATTACGGTCTAGCGCTTTTCCTTTTCGAAGGGAAGGCGCTTTTTTTCGCTTCGCTTTCAACCTGTCCTGCTTTTCGGTTATAATATACAAGTTAACGAATTTTTTAGATGAGTATATTCAGTATACAAGGAGGACGCGATGGGGTTAGGTCAGCAAGTATCACCCGAACGAGAACGGCGATTCTTTCGTTTCGTTCCGTATCTATTAATCGTGGCTCTACTTTTTGTCATTGCCGTCGATCACCCCGTTATCGCGGCCATCGGTGCCGTCTTGACGATGGGTCTGTTCGCTCTTCATATCCTGGAGGAGCGACGTGGGCGTAAGTCGTGGGAAAGTTATGTCGCCGGCATATCGATTCAGGTGGAAGACACCGGTCAGGATGCGCTGACGAACATGCCAATTGGTATTTTACTTTATGATGAAGAAACACGCGTCACCTGGTTTAATGATCCGATGCGTGAGATTTTTGATGATTTGGCAATGGGACAGGTTTTGACGGATCTTGATTCTCTGTTCGTCGAGATGATTGCGGTCGATGAAGATCAAGCGACACTCGAGATCGGCGAGTCCGTCTATCGGGTGTTTTCAAACAGTGAGAACCGGACGTTTTATCTGTTTGATATGACAGAAGAAGCCCAGGTCGAACAGCAACTCGTCGATAATCAAACGGTCATCGGTGTCATTTATCTCGATAACTATGATGAGATGACACAAGGGATTGAAGATCAGCTCCGGAGTGAGTTGAACAGTCGCGTCACGCAACTGTTGAACCACTGGGCAGCCGATCATGGTACGTACATCAAGCGGACGGCTTCCGATCGTTACTTTATCGTGACGACGGAAGAAAATTTACGGGTCTTGGAACGATCGAAATTTACAATCCTCGATACCGTCCGTGAAGAGACGAGCCAACGCGGTGTCCAGTTGACCTTGTCGATTGGGATCGGGTGTGGAAGCGATCCAATCCCAGCGCTTGGTCTGATGGCTCAATCAAGTTTAGACTTAGCATTAGGACGTGGTGGAGACCAGGTCGTCATCAAACGGGATGGCAAAGTTCGCTTTTACGGTGGAAAAACCAATCCAACGGAAAAACGTACCCGTGTCCGCGCGCGGGTCATTGCCAACTCCCTGCGTGATTTAATGCAGGAGTCGAGTCGAATCCTCATCATGGGACACCGGAATCCGGATATGGATTCACTGGGATCCTCGATCGGAATTCTGAAGTTGGCTGAAATGAATGAGAAAGAGGCACACATCGTCTTGCCGGAAGCAGAAATCGGACAAGGTATTCGACGGATGATGCATGAAATCAGTCAAGAACCAAAACTTGCGACCCGTTTCGTCAACGCGTTCCAGGCCGATCAGTTGATTGATGATCAAGCTTTACTGATCATCGTCGATACACATAAACCGTCGCTTGTCGTCGTGCCCGCTCTGCTTGAACGGTTTGAACGGATGGTCGTCATCGACCATCACCGACGGGGAGAAGACTTCATCGAAGAGCCAGTCCTCGTTTACCTCGAACCGTACGCGTCGTCGACTTCGGAACTGGTCACGGAATTGATTGAGTACCAACCGACGAACGAAAAACTGGCGATGCTTGAAGCGACGGCGTTACTCGCCGGCATCATCGTTGATACAAAAGGGTTTACGTTACGGACCGGTTCGCGGACGTTTGACGCGGCGTCCTACCTCCGCTCCCAAGGGGCGGATACGGTCTTGGTCCAAGAGTTTCTCAGCCAGGATCTTGAGACATATGTCGAACAGTCGCATATCTTAGAACGGACGGAAGTCTATACGGCCGGGATGGCGATTGCGACGGCAGAGCCCGGTGTGATTCATGATCAAGTCTTGATCGCTCAAACGGCGGATCAATTGTTATCGCTCCAAGGTATCCGAGCCGCTTTCGTCATCGCGGAATTACAGGATGGTCGGACGGCGATCAGTGCCCGTTCACTTGGTGAAGTGAACGTCCAGTTGATCATGGAGACGCTCGGTGGCGGCGGTCATTTAACGAATGCTGCGACTCAGATGACAGAATCGGTTCTGACCGTCGCAATTGAATTACGAAAAGCGATTGATCATTATTTAGCAGATGAAACAAAAGGAGAGGAAACAGAATGAAAGTTATTTTCTTGCAAGATGTAAAAGGTCAAGGTAAAACAGGGGACGTCAAAGAAGTCGCCGATGCGTATGCGAACAACGTGTTGTTCAAACAGAAATTAGCACGCCCGGCAACAACCGGAAACCTCAAACAACATGAGGCCCATGAGCGAAAAGCGGCAGAACAAGCGAAACAGGTGTTGTTAGACGCACAAGCGTTAAAAGAGAAGATTGAAAAAGAAACGATCGTCGTCTCAACGAAAACAGGTGAAGGTGGTCGGGTCTTCGGATCGGTCACAAGCAAACAAATCGCCGATGAGCTAAAACAGATGGGCTACAAGATCGATAAGCGTAAAATCGAACTCGAGCACCCGATCAAAACACTTGGCGTAACGAAAGTACCACTCAAATTGCATAACGAAGTCACAGCAACGTTAAACGTTCAGGTCAAAGAAGCGTGAGTAGAAAAGGGGACCGGTGATGAGTGATGTAATGCAAAATACGCCACCCCAAAGCATTGAGGCGGAACAAGCCGTCCTTGGGGCGATCATGATCGATGCGGATCGACTGATCAGTGCGTCCGAACGATTATTACCACAAGATTTTTATCGTGCGGCCCACCAACGGATTTTTGAAACGATGCTGGTGTTATCTGACCGTGGCGAAGCGATTGACTTAGTAACGGTCACGGCGGAGCTGAGTACGCTTGGCATCTTGGAGGAAGTCGGTGGACTCCCGTACCTCGGTGAGCTTGCGGAAGGTGTTCCGACCGCGGCGAACATCAACTATTACGTCAATGTCGTCGATCAAAAATCGACACTCCGCCGCCTGATCCGGACAGCCAATGAAATCGTCACGGATGGATATGAACGACAAAATGAGGTCGACGTTTTGCTCAACGAAGCAGAACGGAAGATTCTCGAAGTGTCACAAGGAAAAGGGAGCGCCAGTTTCATTCCGATTTCTGACGTCTTGACGAGTGCCTATGCAACGATCGATAAATTGCATAAGCAAAGTGGCGAAACGACCGGGATTCCGACCGGGTTCCGTGATCTTGATAAGGTGACGGCCGGATTCCAACGAAATGATTTGATCATCGTCGCGGCCCGTCCATCCGTCGGTAAAACAGCGTTTGCCTTGAACATCTCCCAAAACGTCGCGACCCGTGCCGACGAAAATGTGGCCATCTTTAGTCTCGAGATGGGTGCAGAACAGCTCGTCATGCGGATGTTGTGTGCGGAAGGGAATGTCGACGCGCAGCGCCTCCGGACCGGACAACTCGAAGATGAGGACTGGGGTAAGTTATCGCTTGCGATGAGCAGTTTGTCGCAAGCCGGAATCTATATCGACGATACACCAGGAATTCGTGTCAATGACATTCGGGCGAAATGCCGTCGTCTGAAGCAGGAACATGGTCTTGGTATGATCATGATCGATTATTTGCAATTGATTCAAGGGAATGGTCGTTCAAGCGATAATCGCCAACAGGAAGTCTCAGAGATTTCCCGTTCCCTGAAGTCGCTTGCCCGTGAACTTGAAGTCCCGGTCATCGCGTTATCGCAGCTGTCACGGGGTGTTGAGAGTCGGCAGGATAAACGACCGATGATGTCCGATATCCGGGAATCCGGAGCGATCGAGCAGGATGCGGATATCGTCGCCTTCTTGTACCGCGATGATTACTACAACAAAGAAACGGAAGATGCGAATACGATCGAGATCATCATCGCCAAACAGCGGAATGGTCCGACTGGTACCGTCAAACTCGCTTTCCGGAAAGAATTCAATAAGTTCGTCGATCTTGAACCAAGTAATTCCTATGCACCACCCGCTTGAACAGGTTCAAAACTCCTCTGTCGATTCCGGCAGAGGAGTTTTTTGAATCGTTATGTTTGAATATCTTGAAGAGAAAGGAAAAAAGTGAATTAAAACAGCGAATTAAACGAACGAAAAAGAATTGTAACAATTAATTGTTCGGTATTTGGTTGACTTCTGTTTTTTTCCGCGTTACACTTAGTCGTGGTTTTGAATCGTACGTGGAGGTGGATGAGAATATGTCATCAGTAGTAGTAGTCGGAACACAGTGGGGCGACGAAGGAAAAGGAAAGATCACCGATTTTCTTTCGAAAAAAGCCGATGTCGTTGCACGTTATCAAGGTGGAGACAACGCAGGACATACGATCGTATTTAATAATGAGACGTATAAGTTACACCTGATTCCTTCAGGGATCTTTTACTCAGACAAGAAATGTGTCATCGGGAACGGTTTGGTCGTCAACCCGAAATCGCTCGTCAAGGAATTGAAGTATCTGCACGATCGTGGTGTTTCAACAGATAACTTACTCATTTCAAACCGGGCACATGTCATCTTGCCATATCACCAACTGCAGGATCAGCTCGAAGAAGAAGCAAAAGGCGATGCGAAAGTCGGAACGACGCTGAAAGGAATCGGACCGTGCTACATGGATAAAGCGGCACGGATCGGAATTCGGATGGCGGATTTACTCGACAAAGAAACATTCGCAGAAAAATTACAGATTGTTCTCGAACAAAAAAATCGGATGTTCACGAAGATGTACGACGCTGAACCGATTGCGTTCGATGATATTTTCGAAGAATATTATGCATACGGTCAAGAGTTCGCGAAATATGTCTGTGACACATCGGTCGTCGTCAACGACAGCCTCGATAAAGGCGAAAAGGTATTATTCGAAGGCGCACAAGGTGTCCTGCTCGACCTTGACCACGGGACGTATCCATTCGTCACGTCATCGAATGCATCAGCGGGCGGTGTCGCATCAGGTGTCGGCGTCGGACCAGCTCGGATTGATCACGTCGTTGGTGTCTGTAAGGCCTACACGTCACGTGTCGGCGATGGTCCTTTCCCAACGGAACTGTTTGACGAAATTGGTCACCACATTCGTGAAGTCGGCCGTGAATACGGTACGACGACAGGTCGTCCACGTCGTGTCGGTTGGTTTGACTCGGTCGTCGTCCGCCATTCACGCCGGACAAGTGGTTTGACGGATCTTGCATTGAACTCAATCGATGTCCTGACAGGGATTGAAACGCTTAAAATCTGTACGTCATACGAGTTTAAAGGCAAACAGATTGACGAGTACCCAGCAAGCTTCCGCGATCTTGAAGCATGTGTCCCGGTCTATGAAGAGTTACCAGGCTGGAAAGAAGATATCACGCACATTCGGAAGTTTGAAGATCTTCCACTCAATGCCCAAAATTATGTAAAACGAATTGCTGATTTGACGGACATTTCACTCGTCACGTTCTCAGTCGGACCAGGACGAGAACAGACGGTTGTCCTGCGTGATCTGTACGAAGAAGCATAATTTTTTTCAGAGGAGCGGATCCAGATATCAAATCTGGATCGGCTTCTTTTTTGATGAGGAATCAAGCGAAAACATTCACAACATGAATCAAAAGAGCGTATACTAAAAGTAATGTTTCACGTGGAACGATGGACGTGAACGGGTCATGTAGTCAGCAGAGTGGCGTCGGGAGTTTCCGTCGCCACCTTTCTATATGCCTCAAAAACAGGTAAAATAGATTGAATAGAATTTTTTAAGGGGGAACACCCAGTGACGGAACGTAAAATCCTCGTCGTCGACGACGAGCAGCCGATTGCCGATATATTAAAATTTAAATTAGAAAAAGAAGGTTATAGTGTTGCAGTAGCAAATGATGGTGTCGAAGCACTAGAGAAAGTCGAGGAGTTCAAACCCGACCTGATCTTACTCGATATCATGTTGCCATTGATGGACGGAATGGAAGTCTGCCGCGAAGTCCGGAAGACATCAAAAGTCCCAATCATCATGTTGACGGCAAAGGATTCTGAAATCGATACGGTTTTAGGACTTGAGCTTGGCGCAAACGATTATGTGACGAAGCCATTCAGCTCACGTGAACTATTAGCGCGAGTCAAAGCACATCTACGAAATGTCAACGCAGTAGAGGCAACTCCTACGAACGCCGGTCCTGGTCCGTTAAAAGTGGGAGAACTGTATATCGATACAAATTCTCATACCGTGACACGGAAAGATCAAAAAATCGAACTCACCCAACGTGAATTCGAGTTGTTGCATTATTTAGCGAAAAACATCGGACAAGTCATGACGCGTGAGCACTTGTTACAGACGGTCTGGGGTTACGACTACTTTGGAGATGTCCGGACGGTCGATGTGACGGTGCGCCGTCTGCGTGAAAAAGTCGAGGATAACCCAAGTACACCGATCTATATCATGACCCGCCGTGGTGTCGGCTACTATCTCCAAGACGGGGAGAATGAATAACGATGTTAAAAGGAACGAACTTTTTTAAATCGATCCAGTGGAAGCTTGTCGTCATTTATGCGTTGTTGATTTTAGTCGCGATGCAAGTCATTGGTGTTTACTTCGTTCGTTCTCTTGAAAAGCAGTACATTACGAACTTCTCAAAATCTGTCGAAGACCGGGCCGGACTTGTTGCGTACAACGTCGGGAAGGAATTTGATAAGACAGGCGATGATGAAGCCTCAAAACGGCAGTTGTCTGAATCTCTTGGACAACTGCTGTCTGAGTTTAGTAGTGGCTCCACTTCAAGAAACGATATTCTCGAGGTCCAGATCATCGATCAGGACTCGATCATTCAAGCGACATCTGATGAAGACAATCAGTCGGCCGTCGGACAACGGGCGACGAATTCACTGATCAAAAAAGCCCAAGCGACCAGTTCCTCACGTGTCGATACGGTGCTTGATCCGGGGACGGAAGATAAGATTCGGATCTTTGCAGTACCTGTCACATCGGAACGGACCGGTGCGACGACAGGGATGATTTATGTCCGGGCTTCGATGGAGTCGATTTATGCTCAGATGCAACAAGTCACACGGATCTTAGCGACGGGGACAGTGATCGCACTTGTCATCACCTCGATCCTCGGTGTCCTGTTATCGCGGACGATCACTCGTCCGATTTCCGATATGCGGCGTCAGGCCATCGAAATGCGGCGCGGGAATTTCTCGCGTAAGGTCAAAGTCTATTCGGATGATGAGATTGGACAGCTCGCGCGGTCCTTTAATGAATTGACGGATGAGTTGCTCGAAGCCAATGCGACGACGGAAGCCGAGCGGCGGAAGTTGACGAGTGTCCTCGAAAACATGACGGACGGTGTGATCGCGACCGACCGGACGTTACGGGTCATCTTGATGAACGATCAGGCGAAAGATATCGTCGGAGTGGATGACGCGGGAATCGTCGGGACGAATCTGAAGGATTTGCTTGCGCTAGGAGACGACTTCATGATTCCGGAAGACGGAACGATGCCCCCTCGTTTACTTGATTTCAGTAGCGAAGACGAACTGTTTCTCGTCCGGGCCTTTTTCTCTCCGGTCAAAAAACACAGTGGACCGATTACCGGGATGATCATCGTCCTGCATGATGTCACGGAACAAGAACAAGTCGAACAGGATCGCCGGGAATTCGTGGCGAACGTCAGTCATGAACTCCGGACACCGCTGACGACGATGCGCAGTTACCTCGAAGCGTTAGCAGAAGGGGCCTATCAAGATGAGGAACTGGCCCCACGTTTCCTGGAGACGACCCAAAACGAGACAGAACGGATGATTCGTCTTGTCACCGACTTGCTCCAACTGTCGAAAATGGACAGTAAGGAATACAAGATGAACAAAGTCCGCTTTGACTACATTCAATTCTTAAATGAGATTCTCGACCGGCATGATATGACGAAACCGGAACGGATTCGTTTCCGCCGGAAGATCATGAAACGGAGAGTCTACATTCGAGGCGATCAAGATAAATTGATTCAGGTCGCGGATAATATCTTGACGAATGCAATCAAGTATTCACCGGAAGGCGGAACGATTACCGTCCGGACGATGTTGCGGGCGAAACGAATCGTCATCAGCATCAAGGATGAAGGGGTCGGGATTCCAAAAGCCAACCTACAAAAGATTTTCGAACGTTTTTACCGGGTCGATAAAGCCCGGGCACGAAAGATTGGTGGAACCGGACTGGGTCTTTCGATCGCCAAAGACGTCGTCTCGGCGCACGGTGGCGACATCTGGGCAGAAAGCGAGTGGGGACGCGGTACGACGATTTACTTTACGTTACCGTATGAGGTGATCGAAGAGGTGGATATCGGATGACGAAACAGCGACTGAAAACCGTCCTCTTGATTTTGCTTGTCAGTGGCTCGATAGTTCAGACAGCCATGCTGTGGACGTATCATCCGAGCAGTGAATCGATCGAACAGGAACAGGTGTCGTTTAATGAGATCGATGCCTCGAAGACGGTCGAAGGGAATCAGCTCGTCAATCCGGAGCTCGTCGTCTACTCGAACGGTGAAACCGCTTATCAGACACAAATCATCGGCCGGACGATCTTGAACCGGATCGGGGCTTCCTTTGATGTTGGTGTTTTAGTCTTGACGGATAAGGCCTCGAACATCCCGGCGAGCAAACGAAGTGTCGAGATGATTTTCCCGACTCCGATCAGTGCAAAGATGCTGGAGGAATTGCTCGGAGAAGACCAGATTGCGATGTCAGAACCAATCAAACGGTTGTATCTACTGGACTATGAGGGTCCGATTCTGCGGCTCGAGTCAACGACAGGACGGTTCAAGGACTTTAAATTGATTGGTGACGAGACGGTCTTAAAACGACTGTTTGCCTACGATAAGAAAAAAACGATGACGAAAGTCGAGCTGAAAGGTGGCGACTATACGTATGTCCCAAGTACGACACCTAAGCTCGAAGAAGTATTCGTCTACGATGATATCGCGCAGGATCCGAAACCACTCAGTCGGATCGAAAGTGCCTTCTTTACGGAAAATTCGAACGTCCAACAAATCAAGAGTCGGGATGACCTCGACGTCTTGACGGACGGAGTCAGCGTCTCGACGTACGACCGGGATTACAACGCGTTTCGATTCAATACGTTATCACCGAATACCCAGACGTCTTCCGTCGATTACAGTACGATCGTCAGTTACATCAATATTCACGGCGGCTGGCTTGATCAGTTGACGCAACGTAGCGGTTTCCGCTATTACTTCGATCAGATGTCGAAAACGGATGAAGAACAGGCAGCGACGTTCCGTCTGTATCTGAATCGGTATCCGGTGTTTGGCGAAGCCGGACCGTTGCTTGAGCAACCGGATTTTGATTTAGCGACAATCAAGGTGACGTTCGAGGAAAATCAAATCCGTTCGCTCAGTCGGAGCATGCTCCGGGCAGACCGGAAGCTGTTGCTTCGGGAATCCAGTTTGCCATCCGTCGAACAAGTCCAACAACAACTGCAGGCAGCAGATGTGCTGGATGAGATATCGGGCATTCGGATGGGATACAAGATGACCTACAAGATTTCAACAAGCCGCTACGCCTTGTTTGAACCGGCTTGGTTCATCAAACGGAACGGGAAATGGACCACGGTCAATCAAGCTATCGGAAAAGAGGGATAAGGTTTCATGGATTGGAGTAAAGCAAAAACATTACTGATTCTGACTTTTCTGATCCTGAACGTCTATCTTGCCGTTCAATTGATGGATCGAATGGTCGATCCCCGAGTTGTCACGACCAATGCGGATGGGAAAACCGTATTGAAGGAACGAAAAATTGATGAGAAAAAACTACAATCCGTCTCAAAAGAGATTGGATATTTGACGGCAGAAGTCGATGCCAGTTCGCTCGCCCCAAAAGCGGGTTCTTCGATTGAAGATGCGATTATATCGGTCAAAAACCAAATTGAATGGTCGGTCCGTTTGACGAAATCGTATCCGCTCGAAGCCAAAGCGATGCGTGATTCCGCGACATCATTTGTCCGGTCTTCCGTCGCATATGGTACGGATTATACGTTTTGGAAGTATGACAGCAAACATAATGAGATGACGTTTGTCCAGACGTATAAAGAACAACCGCTCTATTCGACGCCACAACAATCGCGTGAAGACGATGCGATGATTGGTCCGTCGTTGCTCGTCCTTCAGTTAAACGAACAAAAGGAAATCGTCAGCTATAAACAACGTCACTTAAACAAGGTCGTCCGTCAGGCACAAGATGTCACGTTGTTGTCGGCCAGTGAATCCATCATTCAACTGTCAGAGCAGGGATTGTTCCGAGCCTCAAAACGAATGACGAGCCAGCAGCTTGGCTACTTTTGTCTCGTGACAGAAGGAACGACGTCGGTCCAGATTTTACCGCCGACGTGGCAGATTGAACTGAATGGAGAAGAACTGTATTTCGTCAATGCGATCGACGGCGGAGTTCAGACCATCGAACGGCTTGATACCGTTTCAGAGAAATGAGGAATGCACGATGAGCCTACACTATAGCGTCCTTGCCAGTGGCTCGACGGGGAATGCCCTCTACATCGAAAGTGAACAGACGCGCCTGCTCGTCGATGCCGGATTGACTGGTAAAGCGATGATCGCCCTGTTTGATCAGATTCACCGGTCGCCGGAAAAAATCGACGGGTTGTTCGTCACCCATGAACACTCGGACCATATCAAAGGCGTCGGGATTTTAGCACGTAAATATAAGATTCCGCTGTATGCGAACGAAAAGACATGGGCAGCGATGGAGACGAAGATCGGGAAGATTGATCCCGCCCTCAAGTTCCTCTGGGAAGTCGGCGAAGTGAAACAGTTTGGTGACATCGAAGTCGAATCGTTTAACGTCAGTCATGATGCGGCCGATCCGATGTTCTTCCAGTTTGCCCACGACGGGAAACGCCTCGCCCACATCACAGATACCGGCTACGTGTCGGACCGGATGAAAGGGGTCATCCGCGGTGCTGATGCCTATATCTTCGAAGCGAACCACGATATCGGGATGCTCCAGATGGGACATTACCCGTGGAGCGTCAAACGGCGGATCCTCGGTGACTACGGTCACGTCTCGAATGAGGATGCGGCGATCGCGATGAGCGAAGTTTTGGATGATCGGACAAAACGGATCCACATGGCCCACTTGAGCAAGGACAACAACATGAAGGAGCTGGCCCGCATGAGTGTCTCGCAGACACTTACGAGCCGAGACGTCGATCTCAGCAAGATCCAGTTGCTCGATACGGATCCGGTCATTCCGACGCCGCTCTTGAAGCTCTGATTATGGGAAATTACTGAATATGCTCAAAAGACCCCCACATTTGGCTAACTCGTCACGTGATGGGGGTATACTTGTGTAAAGAGAGTTAGAAGGAGGCGTGTGTCGATGGATCGACCAGAAGAACCACGGAACGAATCGGATCAGCCTTACGCATCGACCGATGAGACAAACGGCTTTCCGCCGCGACGACCAAGTGAAGACGAGCCGGTCAGTCCTTATCGTGAATCATATGAAGAAGAACCACCCGTACCAAAACGCCGTGGCGGCGGGAAAGCCTTTTTTGTCGGCTTGATCGGCGGTATCATCGGTGCCTTGTTGATTGCCTTGATCGCCTGGCCGTTCGTCCGCGACGAGATGACAAGTGCACCGGTCTCGACCGCGATGCCGGAACAAGCGGCGACGAGTGCGACGGAATCGGAAAATGATATCGTCAGTGCCGTCAGTCAGACGAAGGAAGCGGTCGTCAGCGTGACGAATTTACAAAGTTCGTTCCAAGGTGCCGATCAAGAGACCGGTGCCGGGTCCGGGGTCATCTATAAAAAAGACGGCAATAAAGCATATGTCGTCACGAACTATCACGTCGTCGAAGGGGCAAGCCGTTTGTCGGTCACGTTATCCGACGGGACAGCGCTTGAAGCAAAAGTGCTCGGAGAAGATCCGACGTATGATTTAGCAGTCCTCTCGATCGATGCCTCAAAAGTGACGCAAGTCGTCAAACTCGGTGATTCGGATACGTTACGTGCCGGGGAGACGGTCCTTGCAATCGGGAACCCGCTCGGGATTTTTGCGAACTCGGTGACGCGTGGTGTCATCAGTGCCCAGGAACGGACGGTGCCGGTTGATACGAACAAAGACGGTCAGCAGGACTTCAATACGGAAGTCATCCAGACGGATGCGGCAATCAACCCGGGTAACTCAGGCGGAGCACTCATCAATACGTCCGGTCAATTGATCGGGATCAACTCGATGAAGATCGCCGAAGCAAGTGTCGAAGGCGTCGGTTTTGCGATTCCGATCAACGAAGCCTTGCCGATCATGCGTGACCTTGAACAAAACGGTGAAGTGATTCGTCCGCAACTCGGCATTCAGATTCGGGATGTCCAAGAGTTTCCGAGCGGTTTCCGGGAAGATCGTCTGAAGTTACCAAATGACGTCACACGCGGAATCGTCGTCGTCGGTTTGACCGGCAACAGCGGAGCGGAAAAAGCAGGAATGAAAGAAAATGATGTCATCGTCGAGATCAACGGCAAGGACATCAACTCGTTTGCCGATCTAAAAAGTGTCCTGTACCGGGATGCGAAAGTCGGCGATAACGTCAAGGTGACGTTCTACCGTGGCGGCGAGAAACAGACACTTGATGTCAAACTGTCGGCGCAAGCGGCGACAGTACAATAACAGATTCAGATCGACTACTCGTATACGTACGGGTAGTTTTTTTGTGCACAGAAAAGATAGTGTCTCTGGTTCTCATCGTATCTTGCTGACATGCGCTTTCCTCAGGCGAGGAACAAGTCGCGGGCTGCTTGCCTGTCGGCGTCGATGCCCGGGTCTCGTTTTCCTCTGACAGCGCGGACGAGCCGCGCTTTTTCCTGTAGGAGTCGCGTGCAGCGGACACGATGAAGGGATTGGTGGTGAAGGGGGAGCCGATCAAGGAAGTAACTCCAAAGAAGAGGTGTGGATAACTTTTTCCGACCGGAGAAGTCAATTTTTGTTATACTGGTAGCGGATAAATGTGGATAACTTAAAAGGAGGAGAAGACCTGTGGATAAATATGTCTGTTTGGAACACGTCGAGTTAGCACTTGACGAAGTAGTCGATGAAACGGAACAATACCCGATTTTGGAAGAGGTATCGGCAGAGAAAAACATGACCTGTGAGTACTGTGACCAGCCTGCGACATATCTTGTGTCAAGCAAAAAATAATTATCAACATGTGGACATGTGGATAACTCTGTGGATAACTCCTGAATTTTCTGTCAGAAAGCGAGAAAAATGATGCAAATTACCATTATCACGGTCGGAAAGCTAAAAGAGAAGTACTTGAAGCAAGGAATTGCCGAATATACAAAACGTCTCGGCGCCTATTGTTCGATTCAAGAAATCGAGGTGCCGGACGAAAAAGCACCGGAACAATTGAGTGATGCCGAGATGCAACAAGTGAAGAAAAAAGAGGGCGAACGGATTTTAGCGAAGATTGGACCGGATGTTCATGTCTATGCACTTGCTATCGAAGGAAAGCAACGGACGAGTGAACAGTTTGCGACAGAACTTGATCGTCTGGCGACGTACGGCAAAAGTAAAATCGCGTTTGTCATCGGCGGATCGCTCGGTCTGGCGCCGGAAGTCATGCAACGGGCGAACGATACAATTTCCTTCTCGAAGATGACGTTCCCGCATCAATTGATGAAAATGATTTTGTGTGAGCAGATTTACCGGGCGTACAGGATTAATCGGAATGAACCGTACCATAAGTAAATGCGGTTGCTCAAAAAATTTCCATGACAATAAATAGTGAGTTCCAAAAGTCAGAAAAGACGACTTTTGAGGATGGCCCTTTCTCCACCTTAAATATAGTTATAACGAAGAAGCACCAAAAACTATACGATAGCTTTTGGTGCTCTTTTTTGGTGCCTAACACCGATTTTAATAGCCTGTGAATTGGAATCAGAGAGGAAGAAGAAAAATATAGATATACAATGGTGTGAGGTGGAAAATGGACGCAATTATTTCTTTCGTTATTCTAGTTTAATTCTATACATAGTACATACTTTAAGAGAGGCATTATTTTAACTCAGCTGCCCAGCCGCCAATTTGGTATGCAGAGTAGAATTTGACAATGCTCTGGAACCCCGCCTCATCCAGTAATTCTAATATCCTTTCTTCTGGAATGAGGGGCATTTTAAGAATTCTTTGTACGTCCTCACTCTTCTCGGGGTCCACCCCGTTACTTCGAAAACGCTCTTTCCAGGCAGCAAAATTTTTGTGGAATTCAGCAGATTCTTTATCTCCAAATATACTCACAAGAATAAAGGGAGCCCCATGTTCCAGCCGTTCAGCCACGCTCTTTAACAAGTTGAGTTTAGCATTATCATCCGGCAGGAATTGGAGAACTAGGATGCAGGTAGCCATATCAAATTTACTATCAGTTGGCAATTCATGAACAAACCCTTGATGCAGTTTGACACGGTTCTCTGTACCTACCTGCCGTATTTTATGCGAAGCAATCTTCATCATTTGGTCGGAAGGGTCCACTCCTGTAAGAAACCAGCTAGGGTGGGTTTGACTAAAGTAAAGTAACTCAGCTCCTCCTCCGGCTCCAACAACCAGGAGATTTGGAGACGTTTTTTTCGGTTGATAAAAAAAAGAATCAGACATCGAAAATAATTGATCATAGGCAGGAACTGCTAAACGAATAAATGAATCATATTGTAAAGCAAAATCAGAGTTAAAATCGGGCTGGCCATTATTCATGATTAACCTCCTAAGATTTCAGATGTTGTTCATGATACCAAGGAAACTTTATCCACCCCCTTTAGAAAGAATCAAATCATTCTCTTGTTCAGCACACGTTGCAATAAATCCACTGATTGCGATAGAGTCAGATGCTCGAATCAATTCATGGATCATGGCGTTGCCTCCTTATAGATAACGGTCAATCTACCTTCTTCTTTTTCGTTAACATTGCTAGGGCTACACCAAAAGTGACCGTAACCAAACCGATAAAACCCTGTGGGATATGTCCATACAACAACATGAAAATACCGGCACTACTCAGCGCTACACCTGATCCAATCAAAATTTCTCTCATACAGAACTCCCTTAAATAAATTATTTGATAAATAATTCTCATCATGAATCAAATGTATTCGATAAATAGGAGCAACATCAATCGACGTATTTTTAATCTTTAGTAACGAGTAAGTGAAAAATGTATAACGACCTGTAGATTATTTAGGATAGCGTATGTATTTTCGCTGCCCTTCAATTATTGGTTTATTTTCTTCTATCATTTTATTGTAATTCAAGGTTATCATGGTTTCAAAATCGTCATCTATGATAAGGTTCAGATTGTCCATGCTCTTACGCATTTCCCCAGGATTACCACTAATTCCTTGAACGAACTTTTTAGATTGTCGATCAAGTTTCCTCCATTGTTTCGTTGTCTTTAAAAAAGAAGAGAAAGCATGTATTTCATCATTGTTATCAAGTAAAATTTTTAAATTTAAGTATTGATAAAGTGTCAATAAATTTGCTGCTTCCTGTGTTTTAATAATGTCTTTCATAAAGATTTCCCGACGTATTAATATATCGCTCTCATAATATTGCTTATATTCAGTTACTAACGAAAATATTTTTTGCTGATTTTTCCAAAGCTCTGAAAATGCTTCTTTTCCAGTCAATACAGACAAATTAGCGTCATCAACAGGTATACTGAGCGGTTGTGTAAAATAGTTTGAATTAATTTTTAAAAAAACTGTTCCGATATCAAATATATTATTATTTAAGTCGGCAAAAATCGCCAAGTGTCTTTGAGCCTCTAATGCCTCGTCTAGCTTTTCATCACCGATTGTCAAATATGCTGTTGCCACAGGAGCATTATTCTTAGTAAATCCAGCCATATAATAAGGTGTTCCATTTACCATCCAATACACCGGATTGACAAACCCTTCCTCTGTCCATTTCTTATACTTTTTTACTTTTTTCATGAGCAGTCGAGTAACTGAATCATCCATTTCTATATCGCCTCCTTTAAACATTATTACCAAATAATAGCACTATCTAAACTATGGGTATGTAAATTCCGTGTTTAAGAAATGAGATAGCATTTCTAAAGATGTGTTGTAATGAAAAATCCCTTTATAAAGATAAGCAGATTCATTGAACTGCTTATCTTTATAAGGGAGATATCAAAAGAATTATATTGTTTTATACTTTTTATGTCCGTTCCAGCACCGTCGCGAGCATCCGGTGCACGACTTCGTGGTCGCGGACATCATGCAGCTGATAATCCTTGCCGGGTAATGTGTAAACGTCGGTTGAGCCGACGTAGGAGATGGCGAGTTCGAGTTTGCCATCTTCTTGGCAGGTCGTCCGTAATTCCAGTTCGCCGCTGATGACGCCGACTTCATTCGTCATCACGCCATGCGTGGCGGTGAAAGTAGAGGTTTTCGTTTCCATCGAATCGACTCCTTCTTAGTAAGTACACGTGTTCAGCATCGTTTGCAGTGCTGTTTTTTCAGAGGATTGGAGACTTAAGCCCCAACGGCTTTTCGTGTTGATCCACATCTTCGAGTACGCACAGCTTGCGCCGGCACGGGTTGGTTTCCATGTTGACGGATCCTGGTCACCTTTTGAACGGTTCGAACTTGCGGAGACTGCAATCAATTGCGGACCGTTGAGGTCGTTTGCGAACGCCTGACGTGTCGTTGTCGTCCAACTGCTTGCACCTGACCGCCATGCTTCCGCGAGCGGCACGACATGATCGATGTCGAGATCGGACGGATTCGTGAATGTCAGTCCATCATAATAACTGTACCATGAGCCGGACGTGACCGGACAGTTGCCGACATAAGAATCCGCATCACGTTTCAAGACGACTTGTCGGGTATCACAGCCGCTTCCTTGGCTGCTCCAATGCGGGAAGAGATCACGGGAGTAACCGATCATCGTGCTTTCGGTCTTGACTGTCAACGCGTTGAGCTCGGATTGCGCCGTCGCTTTTGACGGAATACCGGACGGAAGGGCGGAAACGGGTGAGAGGTCGAACTGAAATGCAGTGAGGAACAAAACAAACGATACGGCGAGTAACTTGAGTTTCTGGAACATGAACTGCCTCCTCTTATGTATGGTCGTGAAAGAAATCTCTCACATCTCCCAGTATCCCATTGAACATTTTGGATAGGGTTAAAATAATGTAAATATTATAAAAGTTGAATACTTTTTATTAAAAATATTTTTTTGGAATTAGGTCCAAAGTAATAGAGAAAGGAATTACTTAAAAAAATAAAATCAATATTAGACAAAAAACAAAGTGAATGATTTAAAATTGCTGGGACTTTCAACATAAAAAAATTCAACTCTTGTATAGTAAAGGGGTACCTCTGTTCGATTCGGACATGAGTTGAGAAGTTATCAGGAATTCAAACGCCAAGGAGCTGAGACCGTACCATGAACAAACAAGACATCAGTGATATCCGTCGCCATTTTAAGGTCGACTCGGAACTACTTAAAATCAACGAAATTTATAACGTATATATCCGCAAGGAAACGAGTGAAATATTCTACGAAGAAAGCCGACCGTTCGCTTTTCTCGAACTCGAGCAACAGGAGCTGTTCCTCGCGAACTTCAAGAAAGTCCTGACCGGGAAACTCGACATCAAGCTGTTTGAGGTCAAGTTCCAGCAACCGGAAGAAGGGGCGACCGGACATACGCAGCAACTGCTGTATGAAGGATTGTACACGGAAGAGACGGAAGACTGGACGGAACAGATGCAACAGATTGCATTGAAGATGGTCCAGGACGTCCAGTACGACAACGATATTGTTGTCACCTTCATCCGCGGACAGTATTACAAGACAACGAAACGGCAGGCGGACGAGACGGAAGTCGATAAGAACGATGAAGTCTATACGACACCGTTCATTCTCAGCAGTCTCAATCAGACGGAACTGCCGAAACAGTCGCTTGTCTTTGACTATGTCGATCTCGAGTTCAAGTCGAACCTGCTGATCAATCCGGTCATCAAACTGGCTTCACCAATCGGCGGCTTTTTATTCCCGTGTTTTACGGACAACGCGGCGGACGTCAACCGTGTCCTCTATACGGCAAGCAAACCAAACAAACCGGACCTTCTGTTTATCGAAAACGTCTTGAACGGTGACCAGATCGTGACGGCGGAAGAAGACAAAGCCGTGTTTGAAGAGATCGTCAAACTCGTCATCGGCGAATCAGTTGATTCGAAAACACTGGCGGGTGTCTACGAGGAAGTGAATCATCTGCTCGTCGTAGAAGACGAGAAGGAAGATGAGGCGGAAGACATTCCGATGCTTAACGTCAAAGAAGTGGAACGGGTCTTAAAAGCAAGCGGCATCGAAGACATCAGCACGGAACAGGTCGAACAGGCCTTCAAGACGGTCATCGATGATACGGCATATGAGATGAAGGCGAGTAACATCGTCCCGAACTACGAAGCAAAATCGATCAAAATCAATACAAAAGTCGCGAACATCTCCGTCAGTCCACAAGACTTGAAGTACATCAAACAAGTCAATTACAACGGGAAACAGTGTCTCTTGATCGAAGTTGAGGAAGACACGATCATCGACGGTTTCAAGCTTGTCTCGGAAGAAAATATTTTAAGTTAATTAAAAAAGGCACTCGTTTCGCGTCATTCCGACAAGGAAAGTACACGAAAGACGGGTGCCTTTTTTTGAATCATCCAGAATGATTGATTAATCGGATGAAGATGCGTATGATTGATTTTGTAAGCGGTATCTTTTTGAGAAAAAAAGATATCGAACATTTTTTTTAATTATTTACGAAAGCGGTTTCGATACTTATTTTGACAAATGAGATATCTCTGATAAGCAGGAATATGATTCGGTTGAAGGAGGAAGATTCATGGCGCAGGACTACAATAAACTGGTTGATCTTTTAGCGACGGACATGACGAGTGAGCTGCAAGACGGTGTTCAAGTCGTCATCAAACCGGTGCCCGACCGAAAAGAACGTGGGGTACTTGATCCGCGTGTCTTAGCAGTCACGCTCAAGCAGCAACAAGAGCACCTAGCTGAATCTGTCCCGTTTTCACTGGAAGCAGCGCGGGCCGGGATGGGCTGGGTCAATACAGATTTAACGACGACGGTGATCACGACAGAAGAAGTGTTGATTCCAAGCGTCGCGCAACCGATTCTGGCGCGGGTCTATCGTCCCCAGTCGACGGAACTGCTACCGGCGGTTGTCTATTTTCACGGCGGCGGCTTTTTTGGTGGAACGCTTGAACCGGTCGAACATCCGTGTCGGCTTTTAGCGGAGCGGGCGAACGTCGTCGTCATTTCCGTCGATTATCGCTTAGCACCGGAACACCCATTTCCAGCCGGTCTGAACGATTGTTTCACTGCCGTCACATGGGTTTACGAACAGGCGGAAGAGCTCGGAATCAACCGCACACAACTGGCTGTCGCCGGGGACAGTGCCGGTGGAAACTTAGCGACCGTCTGTGCCCTGCTTGACCGCGAACAGCAGACACGGATGATCCAGTATCAAGTCCTGCTCTACCCGGTCGTCAATCTCGCCGCTTTGCCGACAGATGATTTCGAGTGGCGTCTTGATGACTATGAAATGAACGAGAATCGGGAACTCCTCGAAGGCATCGTCACAGCTCTTGCAGACACGGATGGCTTGTTGAACCGCCTATACCTGCAAGGGACGACGGACGTCCAGGATCCGCATGTGTCCCCGCTCTTCAGCGACAAGCTGGCAGGACTACCGGAAGCATTGATCATCACGGCGGAATATGATTATCTCCGTCTCGAAGGCGAAGCGTATGGACGGAAACTCGCACGTGCCGGCGTTAAAACAAAACGGATTCAATATAACGGCATGGATCATGCTTTTATCGAAAAACTCGGACAGTATCCGCAAGCGGAAGACTGCATCACGGAAATCGCGAACGGTCTGAAAGGCCGGTTTGCTGTAATGAAATCTGATACAAAAACCATAGGGAGATGAGCAGATGACGACATATACATTAGATTGGAACGCTTATACGGCACTGGCCCGGCAGACGGTCGCAGAAGGTGCGGTCCTTCTGAAAAATGACAAACAGACGTTGCCGCTCTTAGCGGGGACGACGATTTCGGTCTTCGGACGCAATCAGTTTAATTATTATAAAAGCGGAACGGGATCGGGTGGGATGGTCAACGTGTCGCACGTGACAAGTCCGCTGGAAGCCCTGCAGCAACACCCGGACCTGACGGTGAACCAATCATTGCTCGACGTCTACGAGGCATGGCTCAAGGACCATCCGTTTGATAAAGGCGAAGGCTGGGCGGCGGAACCATGGTCGCAGGAAGAAATGTCCGTCACGGATGAAGTCGTCACTCAGGCAGCGGGGCAGTCGGATGTCGCCATCGTCATGATCGGTCGGACGGCGGGTGAAGACCGTGACAATACGGCAGACCCGGGCAGTTACCTGCTGACGGACGTCGAATTGACATTGATCGAAAAAGTCTCGCAGACGTTCCCGAAGACGGTTGTCTTGTTAAACGTCGGCAATGTCATCGACATGCAGTGGGCACTTGATTTTAACCCGAGTGCGATTTTGTATGGATGGCAAGGCGGAATGGAAGGCGGCAATGCACTAGTCGATCTCTTGACAGGTGCGGTCACACCATCCGGGAAACTGCCGGATACGATTGTCCGTTCCCTCGACGCGTACCCGTCAACACCGTATTTCGGCCATGAGGACCGGGCGATTTACAAGGAAGACATCTATGTCGGATACCGTTACTTCGAGACGTTTGCGAAGGACGACGTCCTCTATCCGTTCGGATTTGGCTTATCTTATACGACGTTTGATGTCGTAACAAATACGGTCGATATGACGGAGCAACAGGTGACGTTAACGGTTGCCGTCACGAATACAGGGACGCGCAGCGGGAAAGAAGTCGTGCAGGTGTACCTTGAGAAACCACAGGGACAACTCGGCAATCCGGTCCGCGGACTCGTGACCTTTGCGAAAACGCAGCAGCTCGAACCGGGTCAACAGGAGACCTTGACGTTGACCGTTCCACTGACGGAATATGCAAGTTACGATGATGCTGGTGTGACCGGCCATAAATCATCTTACGTCATCGAAGCAGGGGCCTATCACCTGTACGTCGGCACGGACGTCCGGACAGCGGCGCACGTGGCGACGCAAACGATCGATACGTTACGTGTCACCGAGACGTTAAGCGAGAACATGTCACCGGTCACGGCATTCGACCGGTTAAAGCCGCAACAGACAGAGACCGGGTATGACGTCACGTACGAAGCAACACCGCTACGGAAGATGGATCCGGAAGCCCGTCGCTTAGCCGAGCGACCTGCTGATCGAACGTACTCGGACGATCAAGGACTGACACTGAAAGATGTCTACGAAGGCAACACATCACTCGACGTTTTCCTCGATCAGTTAACGGATGAGGATCTCGCGGCGATCGTCCGCGGTGAGGGGATGAACTCACCGCGTGTCACTCCGGGCACGGCGGCTGCTTTTGGCGGTGTCACCGATCGGTTGACGGCCTTCGGTATTCCGGCAGCCTGCTGTGCCGACGGCCCGTCCGGCATCCGGATGGATATCGGAACAAAAGCCTTTTCGTTACCGAACGGGACGCTTGTCGCCTCGACGTTCAACGTGGATCTCGTAGCGGACCTGTTTGAAATGACAGGACTCGAGCTCCGGAAAAACGGCATTGATACATTGCTTGGACCAGGGATGAACATTCACCGTCATCCGCTCAACGGCCGGAACTTCGAATACTTCTCGGAAGATCCGCACCTGACAGGAATGATGGCCGTCGCCCAGCTCGACGGCATGCACCGGGTCGGTGTGACCGGAACGCTTAAACACTTAAGTGCCAACAATCAGGAATTCCATCGCCATGATCTCGATTCGATTGTCTCGGAACGGGCTTTGCGTGAGATTTATCTCAAAGGATTTGAGCATGCCGTCAAACGGGGACAGGCCTATGCCATCATGACGACATACGGTGCCGTCAACGGACTGTGGACCGCTGGATTGTATGATCAGAACACGCGGATTCTCCGTGATGAGTGGGGCTTTGACGGTGTCGTCATGACCGACTGGTGGGCGAAGATTAATACGGAAGAAACGGAAGCCAATCGTCAACAGACGGCGACGATGGTCCGTTCGCAAAACGATCTCTACATGGTCGTCGGGGAACCGGGTGCGAATCCGTTTGAGGATGATACGTTGTCGTCGCTTGCAGACGGTACGTTGACACGGGCGGAATTGTTACGGAGTGCGGCGAACATTTGTCAGTTCATCTTGCGGTCACCGGTCATGGAACGGACGCTCGGTCAAGAATCGACAGTCGACGTCACCGGATTACCGGAAGAAACAGATGAGCTCAACGAACAGGCGGTGACGCATCAGCAACTTCAGAGCGGCGTCCCGATCGTATTTGATGAACTCGATACGTCGACTGGAAGCAGTCATGTCTTTGCCGTCACGGCAGAAGAAACGGGAATGTATCACGTCACGTTCGAGGCCCGGTCATATGCCGGTGAACTGGCGCAGATGCCGGTGACGTTGTTTGCGAACAATATGCCAGTCGCAACGTTTACATTCAACGGGACAAACGGCGAATGGGTGACGCAGACGAAAGACGTCTTCGTCTTTAATCCGCACAACTACTTCAAGCTGTACTTTGCACTTGGCGGGCTTGAGCTCAAAAACATTACGTTCACGTTAACAGAGTCATTCCATATGAAAAACGGGTAAGTGTGTCACAATATCTAAAAAACAGGGACGACAAAAAGAGAGAAGCGATGCCTAAGCTGCTTCTCTCTTTTTGTGCTTCTATTTTTTTCTTAAATCGAAAACGAATTAACAGCGTGAATGCCTTCTTGTTCGACGAACTCGTCAAGGAGTGCGCGAACGTCATCCGTTGAATTCGTGTCCATCAAACGGGCACGCAATTCGCTGGCGCCGCGGAAACCACGGACATAAATCTTGAAGAACCGACGCAGCGGCTTGAAGAGACGGGGTTCGAATTCAGATGAATACTGATCGTGTAAGTCGAGTTGCAGACGTAACAGATCAAGTAATTCTTCACTCGAATGGTCTTTCTTTTCGACTTCGAACGCAAACGGATTATGGAAAATCCCGCGTCCGATCATCACACCATCAACACCGTACTGCTCGACGAGTTCAAGACCGTGTTGCCGGTCGTTGATATCTCCGTTGATTGTCAAGAGTGTCTGCGGCGCGATTTCATCCCGGAGTTTCTTGATTTCCGGAATCAGTTCGAAGTGCGCCGGGACGGCACTCATCTCTTTGCGCGTGCGTAAGTGAATCGAAAGGTTGGCGATGTCTTGCTCGAGGATGTGGCGTAACCAGTCGTGCCACTCCTCGACTTTCGAGTAACCGAGACGTGTCTTGACGCTGACCGGCAGACCGCCGGCTTTTGCTGCTTGAATCAGTTCAGCGGCGACATCGGGACGGTTGATCAGCCCCGATCCTTTTCCGTTGACGGCGACGTTCTGAACCGGGCAGCCCATGTTGATGTCGATACCCTTAAAGCCCATTTCCGCCATCCCGATACTCATCTCACGGAAATATTCCGGTTTGTCGCCCCAGATATGGGCGACCATCGGCTGTTCATCTTCCGTGAACTCAAGGCGTCCGCGGACACTCTGTTTGCCTTTCGGGTGACAATAACTTTCGGTGTTCGTGAACTCAGTAAAGAAGACATCCGGTCGTGCCGCTTTCGCGACGACGTGACGGAAGACGACGTCCGTGACATCTTCCATTGGTGCAAGTACAAAAAATGGTCGTGGCAGGTCCTGCCAAAAGTTGTTTTTCATCGTATATAAAACCCTTTCCTTAAGGTAATTCGTTTTGCTCAATTAAAATTTCATCAACTATACACTTTAAGCGTAATAAAGAAAAAGTGCAAGTGGATGGTTTAGGAAAGGGGGGGTGTCGGATAATGAATCAAGGCGGTGGCGGGTGTGACTTGTCCGTTTGATTGTTTATAGATGATATGTGCTGCCGATAACTCGGTCGGAGAGGTTAGTCCGGCAGCGGCGGTCAAGTTATACAAACCTTCCCGCAACGAGATGATGTAGTTCGTCACCCGAAAACTTTTTTCATCGACGATCAACGCTTGCTGGAGTTTCGGATCGGTCGTCGCGACCCCGACCGGACAGTGGTTCGTATGACAGACCTGTGCTTGAATGCAGCCGACGTTAAACATCAATCCGCGGGCGATGTTGACGAAATCAGCGCCGAGCCCTAAGGCGACGGCAATCTTATCGGCACTGATGAGTTTTCCGGAAGCAAACAGTTTGATCCGGTCACGGATGCCGTGAGCGACGAGTAACTGATGCAGGTACGGCAAGGCCGACTTGAGTGGTAAACCGGCTGCATCCGCGAGTTCTTGGAACGACGCCCCCGTCCCGCCTTCGCCCCCATCCACGGTAATGAAATCAGGATGTTTTCCGGACTCCGCCATGTAGGCGACAAGTTCGTGAAGATCATGAAGGTTACCGACGACGAGTTTGATCCCGACTGGTTTGCCGCCTGTTTCGCGCAACAGTTCAACAAAGGCGAGCATCTCTTCTGCTGTCTTGAATTCGTTGAATCGGTTCGGACTATCGATACTGACGCCGACTTTGACGTTCCGGACCGCCGCGATTTCAGCCGACACCTTTTCTCCTTCGAGGTGTCCACCGCGTGTTTTTGCACCTTGGGCGAGTTTCAACTCAAACGCTTTGATTTGTGTCAGCTCACTTTTCTTTTTGAATTCCTCGAGCGAAAAGGTCCCGTCTTCCGTCCGGACACCAAAAAGTCCGGGACCAATCTGGAAGATGATGTCGACGTCCCCTTTTAGATGATAGTCGGATAATCCGCCTTCCCCGGTATTCATCCAGGTCCCACGTGCGCGTCCGAGACCGATTGATAGAGCTGTGATCGCCCGGTCCCCGAGGGCGCCAAAGCTCATCGCGGATTGACCAATCAATCCAAACACTTGAAACGGTTGACGACAGGTATGTTCACCGATAATCGGAGCATCACGTGCCGGGAGTAAAAAAGGAGCGATTTGTTTTTCGACCAGATGTTCTTTTCGTGTCAACAGATTATCTTGATCGAGCTGATACAAATGCGTCGAGACCGTATACTGATTGTCGACCCGCAATTCCTGCCGATTGGTCGGGAAAAGCGCATTTTGGAGATAAAAACCCGCTTGTTCAAAATCCCGTTCGGAACCAAACCCCATCGTCCGCGTATTATATTTACCGGATAATACCGCTGTTTTGTAATCATTCCGGGAAAACGGTTTGTCTTCATTGTTGTTGAGGAACAAATATTGCCGGAGTTCTGGACCAATCTTTTCGAGAATATAACGGATTTTCCCGAGAACCGGGAAGTTCCGTAAGATGGAATGTTCTTGTTGTCTGTGATCGATGTTCCAGAGATACAGACCAAGTGAAAGCGGGACGAAGAGGATGAGCGAAATCAATGTCAGGATGATCGTCAGAATGATTGTATCGGTCGACATAGGAGTGCCTCCTTCAAAGGACAGAGCGGCGGAGTGATGAGGATGGGAAGGGATGGAAGGGCATATCTGTCGGATAGGATACGTTGAACTACCCCCACCTACGCCTTGCTTAGAGGTGGGGGATTCCTGAGTTATTCGACCTGACGGTCGAAACCTGATCAGGCTAGCCCCGTCGTCCCGACGGTTGAAGAAGCCAAGATGCGTTTAGCTTCTCGTTTAAGATTCAGTCCTGCGTTCACATCACGGTCGTGGTGGATCCCGCAATTCGGACATGTCCATTCACGCAAGCCAAGATGTTTCACGTCTTTGTGTTGATGTCCGCAACTGGAGCACAGTTGGCTGGAAGCAAAGGTCTTCCCGACCTTCACGACGTTCTTCCCGCACCAGTCCGCCTTATATTCGAGCATGCGGAAGAACTCCGACCAACTGACCTCGGAGATGGACTTGCTCAACTTGCGGTTCTTCTGCATGTTCTTCACCTGCAAGGTCTCGATTCCGATGACGTCGTGGTTTTTGACGATCTCGGTGGATACCTTGTGAAGGAAGTCGGTTCGCTTGTTGTCAATCTTTTCGTGGATGCGGGCGACCTTTCGCTTCTGCTTCTGGTAGTTCTTCGACTCGGAAAGTTTCACTTTCTTGTCCAAGGCCATGCGCTGACGACGAGAGAGCTTGCGTTGCTCGCGCGCCAGCTTTTTCTCGAGCGAACGGAAGTAGCGGTCGTTCTTGTATACCGTACCGTCCGACAGGATGGCAAAGTTCTTCAACCCGACGTCTACGCCGACGGATGAACCGGTCTTCGGCAGTTCGTGGATTTCCTGCTCGACGAGCAGGGAGACGAAGTATTTTCCTGAAGCGTTACGCCGGATGGTCGCGTTCAAGATGCGTCCTGCGACCTGCCTCGAGTTGGCGAAACGGATCCACTTCAACTTCGGGAGTTTTAACTTGCTGCCGACAATCGAGACTTCGAGAAGTTGGTTCTTCTTCTCGATATTGGTCTTGTAGGATTGGACGGGATTGCGCTTCGATTTGAATCGAGGCCGTTCGTTCTGCTTCTTGAAGAAGCGGTCATACGCATCGGTCAGGTGTTTGACACTCGATTGAAGCGAATGGCTATCGACTTCTTTCAGCCAGTCGAACTCTTGCTTCAGCATCGTGATTTCTTTCGAACAAGAACCGTAAGACAGTCCTTTGCCTGTCGCTTTATACGTCTCATCCCACTTCGCTAAAAAGTGGTTGAAGACGAAGCGCGAACAACCAATGGTCTTCGCGATCAGGATTTCCTGCTCTTTTGTCGGGTAGATTCTGAATTTGTAGGCCTTATGCTTCAACATGATTTTCACCTCCTTGAAAGGTATTATACCCGAAAGGGAGGGGGGCGATTCACCTCCCACTTTCACTTCGTTTAGAAGTGGGAGTACTCTCGCCTAATTTTGATAGAGAGGACTGTTGTATCTCGATACCACTTGTATATGGAATGCAAACCTAACTACCGGGGGTGCCGGAAGAGAATCGGGCAGGCTGATTGGACAGACGAAAGGATGAAGTCGGATGCATACACTGTACATGAAACAGAAAGCACTGAGTTTACGAGGCCGTTTTTCGATTAAGGATGAACAAGAACAGGATCAGTATCTCGTCGAAGGCAGCTTCATGAAAATTCCGAAGTCGTTTTCGATTACGACGACGGATGGGGAAGAAGTGGCGACGATCACGAAAAAGACGTTCAGCCTCCGACCGAAGTTTTTTGTTGAGGTCGATGGACAAACGATGACGATCGAAAAGGAATTTTCGTTGTTCAAAGCCCGTTATACGATTGACGCAGCTGGAATCGAGATTGACGGAAACTGGTGGGACATGGATTTCCAGGTCAAGCGGCAAGGGGAAGTCGTCGGACAGGTTGAGAAAAAGTGGTTGTCGTTTGGCGACAGCTACGAAATTCAGGTGATTGATGCCGCGATGGAGACGATTCTGATTGCGCTCGTCGTTGCGATTGATTGTGTGAAGGCAGACGATGCGGCAAACGCGTCGTCTTAACAGAATAGGAGAGACGGATGAAGCAACTTTTGATGAAACAGACGTTTGAGTTAAACAGGAGATTCACGATTCAAGATGAAGCCGGACAGATTACGTATGAAGTGACGGGACAAGTATTTCAAATGCAGAAAAACTGGCAACTCCTTCATAAAAAAACAAAGGTCGGTCGTGTAACGAAACAAACATTCAGTATGTTGCCGCATGTCCTCGTGGAAGTCGACGGACGTGTCATCGCGACGATCCAAAAAACAGGTGCTTTTATCTTTTCAGATTACCGGATTGACAGCCGTGAACTAAAAATCGACATCAATTGGTCGACGATGGCATTTAGCGTCATGTACCAGGGAAACAAAATCGGGCAAGGCAAAAGACGGTGGGTCCGCTTCGGAAAACAGTACGAACTGACGGTATTCGATGACGCAGCAGAAGTACTGTTTTTAAGTGTCGTGCTCGGACTGGACCGGGCGAAAGCGGATAAGACGGTCTCCACGCTCTTTTCTGACAATTGGACAGGGAGGAAGAAGTGAATGGAGCAATGGGATATCTATACAGCCGACCGTCAAAAGACCGGACGGACATGGCCGCGTGGGAAAGAGTTGCAGGACGGGGACTACCATCTCGTCGTTCATGTCTGTCTCTTCAACCAACAGGGACAGATGTTGATTCAACAACGCCAACCGTTTAAGTCAGGCTGGCCGAATATGTGGGACCTTAGCGTCGGTGGCAGTGCGACGACGGGAGATACGAGTCAAACGGCAGCAGAGCGTGAATTGTTTGAGGAACTGGGACTATCCCTGTCATTCGCAGGACGGCGTCCGCATATGACGATTCCGTTTGAAGTGGGGTTTGACGACTATTACTTAATCGAAACGGACGTTGATCTGACGACACTGACGTTGCAGGAAGAAGAAGTCCAAGCCGTCAAGTGGGCGACGGAAGACGAGATCATTGCCGGCATCAAGGAAGGTACGTTCATTTCATACCATGAACCGTTGATCCGGTTACTGTTCATCTTACGGCATCAATACGGTGCCCATCGAAAATAAACAATCCCCAGGTCGCGAACGACTCTGGGGATTGTTGCGAATCAGGCTGTTTTTTTCGAAGCCGGAACCGCCTGTTTTGGTTTGGTTTCCGGTAAGAAGACACTGAAGAGCAGATACGTCGAACAGCAAAGGAAAAAGACGACCATCGAAGCCGTGTATCCCATTTGTCCGAGCGTATAACTCCAAAGAATCGTAAAAAGTGTCTGCGTCGCATAGGCAATCGCCCAGAACAGACCGAATAAGACGGTGATTTTTTGCGGTGTCATGCCCTTCATCTCGTGGGCCAGATTCATGAAAATCGGATACTGGATGTACATCGCAAACCCGGAAACGAAGGCAAAGACATACGAAACGAGTGGCGAAATGTTGCCGAACGCGACCGTAACGATGAAACTGCCGATCATCACGAATCCGCTGATCAGAAGAATCGGTTTTCGCGGTGTACCACGGCTTCCGATTTTCAGACCGACAAACGTCCCGATGATGCCGGCACCGGAGACGAGCAGATTGACGAGTGATCCGTTTAACTCCGTATACGTATCAAACACCGGTTTGAGTCCGACGAGCGACAGGATATAGAGCGTTAAGAAACCACCAAACGCTAGAGCATACTTCCAGAGGAACCGATCTTTGATCGCATCCCCGTAGCCGTAGGCCGTGACGACTTCGTTTTGATCACTTGCCGTGTTCAAATCAAATTCTTCACTGAAGATCAACCAGGCAAGGAACAGGACGGCTGTCAAAGCAGCAAAAATCGTCAACGTCAGTTGCCAGTTGTTCGTGAACTGTGTCGCAAAAAACGTAAACAGTAACGAAACGACGAACGCTCCGACATTATAGGAGACGGTATTCAGCGCATTGATCCGCAGTTTTTCCGTCGGATCACTGATGTAGCGGGTGACGACCGGATTCATGTAGACGATGACCATCGAACCACCAAGGCCCATGACCATCCGTGCTGCTGTGTAGGCCCAGTAGTTCGGCAGATAGATGGCAACGATCGACATCATCAAGAACAACAAGGCGAGCATCGGTGCTTTTTTCGGTCCAAGCTTCATCAGGATGAGTGCTGCTAAGATATTCGCAAAAACGCGTGCTGTCGTGATTGAATAGTTGACGAGTTGTGAGATCAATGGATCGACGGTCCGGTCTCCGAAGAAATGAGCCGTAATCTGTGGTGTTAATGAGGATCCAGCGACCCAGTTCATGGCGAACGTCGCATACGCGAACCAGAGAACGGCCATCATCAAGTAACCTTTACGTGCATGATTGGATTGTGTAGACATAAGATACCCCTTCTTTTCCTAAGCCGAATCTCCGCGTACACGGGGATTCGAATTACTTCATCTTGTTATCAATTCGTTAAATGTAGCGGAGTTCGAAGGGGAAGTAAAATAGATAATTCTTATGTTTTCCATAAGTTAAAAGAATAGGTTAAAAGTATTCGTATGCGTTTGTCGAATACATGAAAAATACCTTTCACCTTTTTACTGTTCTGTTCAGCCGAAGTTCAACCGTTCGTAAATCAGAGTCTCAGACGTCTGGACGAGACGATACACTTCGGGATTGCGTAGCCGATTCCAGTCCTCGTAACTAAAGGTCGAATCGATTGATTTCAATAATAAGGCCATCGCATTTCCGTGCGTGACAAGTACAGTATGACGGGCGGGATAGAGCAACGCTTCTTCGAGTACAGACGACATTCGTTCCATCGTCTCACGACTTGATTCACCACCGGGAAACCGGAGATCTAGGTCGACGAATGTTTGCTGTAAGGCAGTGCGCCAATCGCTTAAAGGCGAGATGCTGAGAATCCGTTCTTGAAGCTGATCCTCGATTTCAACCGGACAATCATGAAGAGTGGCGAGAGGTAAAATCGTTTCCCGTGCCCGGCGAAACGGACTGGATACAATCCGGTCGACCGGGATGGTCTTGAAAAAGTCGGCGAGTGCGTCTGCCTGGTTTTGACCTTGTTTCGTCAAAGGAGCATCGGGAGCTTGCCCGGTTGCTTCACAATGGCGGACGATATAGTATGTTTTCACGATCAGTTCCTCCTCCTGCTGTAGTCTTGTAGGAGACTTCTGGAAATGGAAGGGAAAGTCCTGTTTCACGTTATGAAAGAAGAAATGAAAGAATTACATAAAACGGTTGACAAACGATCACAAGATTACTAGTATTAGAAACAATTCAGGTGATTATGTCACCTCAGCAACCGAATAAAAAAAGAAAGCTATGATTGTCATGGGTCACACTATGGCAGGAGCAGCTTCTGGAGAGACCGTGTATACGGCGCCGAAGGGTTCACAATCTCAGGCAAAAGGACAGAAGAGTACTGAATTTTGGTTTTTTGTATTGGCATCGCTGATACGGAAAATGATTATTTGCTATTCTGATGATTTTTTTGAGATTGGACACCCGTCCAGTCTCTTTTTTTGTTGGACTGACAGAACAGTCTGACCGAGGGAAACAGAGAGATCATCAAAGGAGGAGTTTTGGTTTGGAACAGCAAGGATTAAAACGGGATTTATCGAATCGTCATGTCCAATTGATTGCGATTGGTGGAACGATCGGAACAGGGTTGTTTTTAGGATCGGGGAAAGCGATTCAACTGGCCGGTCCGTCGATTGTATTTGCCTACCTGCTTGTCGGGATTGCGATTTTCTTCGTCATGCGGGCACTGGGCGAATTGTTATTGTCAAAAGCCGGTTATCAGTCACTGACGGATATCGCGGAAGATTATCTCGGTCCGCGGGCCGCGTTCGTGACCGGCTGGACATATTGGTTCTGTTGGATCATGACGGCGATGGCAGATGTCATCGCGGTCGGTGTCTACGTGAAATATTGGTTTGATATCCCGCAGTGGATTCCGGCCGTCATCGCCTTGTTGATTTTACTCGGTTTTAACCTTTTGACGGTCAAACTGTTCGGGGAACTCGAGTTTTGGTTCGCGTTGATCAAGGTCATCACGATTTTAGCCTTGATCGGCGTCGGGATCGTCTTGCTCGTGATTGGCTTTAACACCGACGCCGGACCGGTCACGGTCAAGAATCTGTGGCAGCACGGCGGGATGTTCCCGAACGGCATCACCGGGTTCCTGTTATCGTTCCAGATGGTCGTCTTCGCTTATGTCGGAGTCGAGCTCGTTGGTGTCTCGGCAGCAGAAACGGCCGATCCGAAAAAGAATATTCCATCAGCCATCAATAAAATTCCGTTACGGATTCTATTTTTCTACGTCGGTGCCTTGCTCATTCTCTTGATGATCAACCCGTGGACAGGACTGAACGCAACGGAAAGTCCGTTCGTCAAGACGTTTAGTCTGATCGGGATTCCGCTTGCTGCCGGAATCATCAACTTCGTTGTCCTGACGTCGGCCGCTTCCGCTTGTAACAGCGGAATGTTCTCAACGAGCCGAATTTTGTATAATCTCGGGAATCAAAAGCAAGCACCCAAATCTTTTTCGAAGCTGAATAAAAACCACGTGCCGGCAAATGCCTTGTTCATCTCGACATTGGTCGTCTCGGGTGGTGCGTTATTAAGTAAATTAATTCCAGGACAAGCGTTCAGCATCGTCACGACGATCAGTGCGATCTGTTTCATCTGGGTCTGGGGTGTCATTCTCGTCTGTCACTTGAAATACAAGAAGACACAGCCGGAACTGCATGCGGCGTCGACATTCAAAGCACCGTGGACACCATTCGTCAACTACCTCGTGCTTGCGCTGTTTACGCTGATTCTAGTCGTCATGCTCGTCGCGGATGAAACACGTCCGGCCTTGCTCCTGACACCGGTCTGGTTCATCGGATTGTTCGTCTTGTACCAGCTGCGGACAAAAAAACATCAAAAAGCAGAACGGCATAGTGCGTGATTGGTGAAGAATACAGAACAGAGTCTGACGAAAAAGAAATCCTTTTTCTTCACTCGCGTTCCTGAGATGAAATACAGAGACCCGATTTCCTGTCGAAGAAGACAGGGAATCGGGTCTTATTTGTCGAGCTGTCTTAGTGACAGACTCAGCGGTGAAATTCTCCGTCCGCCAACTGCTGTTTCAATACGGTCGCTTTTTTACGAATCGCCTGCTGACCCGCTTGATTCCGTTTCGCCCATTGCCGGTACATCATCGTCATCCGTGGGTTGCCGGCAAAACGTTCCTCATGCCGGGCGATGAAGTCCCAGTACAGGGCATTGAACGGACAGGCATTTTCACCGAGTGCATCCTTCTGATTAAAGGGGCAATTCCCGCAGTAGTCACTCATCTTGTGGATGTAGTTTGCCGATGCGATATACGGTTTCGTCGACAGGAGACCACCATCCGCGTGCAACGCCATCCCGAGGACATTCGGGAGAACGACCCAATCGTAGGCATCGATGTACATCTCGTTGAACCAGTCCGCTGTCTGTTGCGGGGAAATCTCAAACAGATTGGCAAAGTTTCCAAGCACCATCAGCCGCTGGATGTGATGGTTGTGCGCATTTTCGATGACGGGACGTAACGACTCTGCGACACACGTCATCGTTGTCTGACCATCCCAGAAGAAATCAGGTAAATCACGGTTATGTTGCAGGACATTGACCTGTTCGTAACCCGGCATCTGACTCAAATAGACGGCCCGCATGTATTCGCGCCAACCGAGAATCTGCCGGATGAATCCTTCGACAGCATTGAGCGGTGCGTCCTGGTCTTCCAGTGCGGCGGCGACAGTTTGAATGACTTCGTCCGGTGACAGCAAGCCGATATTAATCGATGAAGAGAGCAGGGAGTGCGATAACGTATCCTCTCCCGTCAGCATGGCATCCTGATAGGTCCCGAACGTCGCAAGCCGTTCGTCGATGAAACGGGCGAGCGCCCGCTGTGCCTCTGCTCGCGTGACCGGCCAATGAAACGCATCGAGCTGACCCGGATGGTCGGCAAACGACGTCTCGACTTTTTGGATGACGTCACGCGTGATCTGATCCGGGCGGAACCGGATCGGTGCTTTAAAATCAACGCCGTCCTTCGCCGGTTTTCGGTTATCGGCGTCAAACGACCACTTTCCGCCGAGCGGTTTGTTTCCGTTCATCAACAGTCGGCGGTCCTTTCGAAGCTGCCGGTAAAAGCGGTCCATCTTCCACGGTTGATCTCCGAGCATCGACACCGCTTCGTCTTGCGTCAATAAAAAGAGCGGAACATCGGAACAGACATCGACGGTGATCGTTTTCGGGAGAGTATCCTGAAATTTTTGCATGACACGGCGCATCGGTTCTTCTGTGATGGCTGTATACAGGAGATGCGTCGGTTGGTACGTCTTCTGGTGCTGCTTCCACGCATCGTCAAACGAGTCTGCTTCCCGGTAATCGACCGTGAATCCTTTGTCCCGAAGTTCTTCTGCGAAATGACGCATCGCTGAAAAAATCAGTACGAGTTTTTGTTTATGATACGCTTTCCAGGTGGAGCGCGACGTCGCCTCCACCATCAGGATAATATCTTCTTTCGGATCCGCTTCCGTCAGAAGCGGTAAGCTGTGACTGAGTTGATTGCCGAAAATCCAACGCGTTGCCATGCACGTTCCTCCTTTTTCTTCTATATGAGTATATAGCCCGTTTATCCGAAAGTATGTCTTCGGATGTGTCGCCTTATATCAGGAAGTGGATTTTTTTTAAGTGGAGACACCCAATATTTTAATTTATGAATGACCTGTGATAGGGTTATACTGGAAAGGTAAGTTGTCGTCATACGAGCGCTTTCAACTGGTATGACAGGTCCATAATATCAAACGGGGATAGGAAGGATATCATGAGCAGTATGCCTAAACAAACAGATGTTATTTTGATTGGTGCCGGAGTCATGAGCGCAACACTAGGGGTCTTATTAAAAGAGCTTGCGCCAGACATGAACATTAAAGTATTCGAGAAATTAGCGAGTGCTGGGGAAGAAAGTTCAAATGAATGGAACAACGCGGGGACAGGTCACGCAGCACTCTGCGAACTGAACTATACGACGGAAAATGCTGACGGAACGATTGATATCAGCAAGGCGGTCAAGGTCAACGAACAGTTCCAACTGTCACGCCAATTTTGGTCGCACCTCGTCAAAGAACAAGTCTTGCCGAATCCGAAAGAATTCATCATGCCGATTCCACATATGAGTATGGTCGAAGGAGCGGAAAACGTCACATTCCTGAAAAAACGATTGGAAGCGCTCTCAGCTAATCCGTTGTTCAAAGGAATGGAATTTTCGGAAGATCCGGAGCAACTGAAACAATGGATTCCGTTAATCATGGAAGGCCGGACGTCACCGGAGCCGATCGCAGCAACTAAAATCGATTCGGGTACAGACGTCAATTTCGGAGCACTGACACGGATTTTGTTTGATCACTTAAAACAACTCGATGTCGAGATCAATTATGGTCACGGTGTCGAAGACTTGAAACGAGTCGACGGTGGTTGGGAAATCAAAGTCAAAAACGAACGCGACAACCGGATCGAACACCATACAGCGAAGTTCGTCTTTATCGGCGGCGGCGGCGGAAGCTTGCCGTTACTTCAAAAAACAGGGATTCCGGAGTCGAAACAGATTGGCGGATTCCCGGTCAGCGGCTTGTTCCTCGTCTGTAAAAATCCAGAAATCGCCGAACGTCACCATGCGAAAGTCTACGGGAAAGCCAAAGTCGGTGCGCCGCCGATGTCTGTCCCGCATTTAGACACACGTTACATCGACGGTCAGAAGTCACTCTTGTTCGGACCGTTCGCTGGTTTCTCACCGAAGTTCCTTAAAACCGGATCGAATCTTGACTTGATCACATCCGTCAAACCAAACAATGTCTTGACGATGCTGGCGGCAGGCGCAAAAGAGATGGGACTGACGAAGTATTTGATCGAGCAGGTCTTACTGTCGACAGAGCAACGGATGAACGAACTGCGTGAGTTCATTCCGAACGCGAAGACCGAAGACTGGGATGTTGTCGTTGCCGGTCAACGGGTCCAAGTCATCAAGGATACACCGCAAGGCAAGGGGACTCTCCAGTTCGGAACGGAAGTCGTCAGTGCGGCAGACGGTTCAGTCGCAGCGTTGCTTGGCGCTTCACCAGGTGCGTCAACAGCCGTACCGGTCATGCTGGAAGTGCTCGGAAAGTGTTTCCCGGATCAAATGCCTGAGTGGGAATCGAAAATCAAAGAAATGATTCCGTCGTACGGGACGTCACTCGTCGCGAATCCAGAGCTCTTTGATCAAATCCATGCCGAAACCACGAAAACGCTCGAATTGACGGAAGCCCAACCGATTCGTTAAGAGTATTTATTGGCAACAAAAAAGCCCCGTCCTCTTGAAGAGGACGGGGTTGCTTGTGTAAAATCAGCCGCGTTGACGGAAGAAACGTGTTTTCTTCAAGGCAATTCCAACTGGAATCGCGACGAGAATACCGACGACGTTTTGCGTGATGTTTCCCGGGATTGAAGCAAGTGGAGCCGCCCAACTGCTGAAGGCAATTCCTTCATGAACAAAGTAGACGAGCAACATCACCGGTACGGAAGCGATCATCCCGATCAAATTGAATGCGACATTCGTTCCTTTTCGACCACCGGACCAAGCGATGTAACCAACGATCAACCCTTGAAGTCCACGAGCGATAATGGTACCAGGTGCCCAAATGGTATAGCCTAGCAGAATGTCAAATAACCCCATTCCAACGGCGCCGGCAATAAGTGCTGTACGTGGACCGAATAAAATCGCAATCAGGAACAACATGGCTGTTCCCATGTGGATCAGTCCACCATTCGCTGCGATGGGCAATTTGATATTGATGAACATTGTTGCGACAAGAACAAGTGCAATCGACATCGAAGTGATGACGAGTTGCCGGGTACGAGTGCTTGAATACGGTGCTGCTTTTTGCATGTGCCTGACCTTCTTTATGATAGATTTTGAATACTCTCAATCTATCAGATAACTGGTCTAGCTAAAAGTGTCAATTTCGAACAATTTATAGAGGTCAGTTTAAATCTGAATCTTTCATAATGAAAGCGTAGACCTAAAAGATGATTTTCCGTGACTTCTACGGGAAAAAGCGCGTTTACGCGCTGTCAGAGGCAGGCGAGACCCGGCTTTAAGACCTGTTGGTCGTAAAAAGCCGCGGCTTGCGCCTCCATAGATGTCAACTTAAGAAAATGACTAACTTCTTTTGAAAGATGGTATGGAATACTAACCCTACGAGAGGAGTTTTTTATATGCCA
>NZ_JACSMT010000017.1:0-54490 GCF_018618815.1 Exiguobacterium sp. s128
TTCCCATGCCGAACACGGAAGTTAAGCACTTGAACGCCGAAAGTAGTTGGGGGCTTCCCCCTGTGAGGATAGGACGTTGCCAGGCCATTGAAAGGACCGATCTGCATATGCAGATCGGTCCTTTTTGTGTATACCAAATGAAAAGACTAAATGGTTGCATTTCACTTTTAAGATGATTACTATTAAATCAAACAATAGTCAAAGATGGTCAGAGAGGTGGTGCCCATGCAAAACATCACAGATATCATCGAAGCCTATTTAAAGCAGATTTTACATGATGAGAAAAAAATTGAAATCAAACGTCAAGAAATTGCTGAACGTTTTGATTGTGTACCATCACAAATCAACTATGTCATCAATACCCGTTTTACGATTGAAAAAGGTTATTTTGTTGAAAGTAAGCGTGGTGGTGGCGGTTATATCCGGATTCAAAAAATCGTAATTTTGGATAGCCATGATCTGTTAGACGAGATGAGCCGATGGATTGGGAATGACTTGACGGAACAAGCAGCGGAAGATTATTTGATTCGCTTAGTGAATGAACAACTTTTAACACGACGTGAAGCCATTGTCGTCCAATCCTTGTTACAAAAAGAAAGTTTGCCGATGGTACTTGAAGATCAACGTCGTATGCGGGCTCATTTGATGCAGACACTTTTGAAAACAATCAAACGACTTTGACACGGGAGGAATGTGTATGCGTTGTCAACGGTGTGGTGAACGTGAAGCCGTTGTCCGTGTCAAACTTCCACAAGATACAGAGGAAACCGAACAAGTACTCTGTTCGGTTTGTGTAAAGGAAATGGCCAAAGCCTATCAAGAAACAGCTTGTCCTTCATGTGGAATGACACGTCAACAGGTATTACATTTACGAAAAGTTGGGTGTGCGACATGCTATTCGTTTTTTAAAGAAGAAGTCGATGGGATGATTCGCCAATTTCAACACGGTCATACGAAACATTATGGTTCACGGCCTGAAGAAGAGTCGGTCGAAAGACGTTTATCGCAACAATTAAGTCGACTCAAAGAACAGTTGAATCGTAAGATCTTATCAGAAGATTATGAAGAAGCCGAGGTCCTGAAACAACAAATTTTAAATGTGGAGGAGGATTTGCGCCATGTTTGAAAAATTATTGACGCAACCTCTTAGCGAAAAGATGAATCAACAAGCACCCTACGATGATATCGTCGTCTCGACCCGGATTCGTTTAGCTCGGAATGTCACCCATTATCCGTTCTCGACAAGATTGACAGAAACGCAGGCTGCTGCCTTGATTGATGAAACTGAGCGACAGCTATCGGGGTTAAAAGGGTTTCAATTCGGACGGGTCGACCAAGTCGATGCTTTAACACGAACTGCTTTAGTAGAAAAACATTTAATCAGTCCGGCACTCGCAACTCATCCACGCACAGGACTCTTTGTGAGTGAAGATGAACAAATTAGTGTCATGGTGAATGAAGAAGATCATTTCCGCATTCAGACATTGTTACCCGGCCTGCAACTAGAAGAGGCTTTTCGGGTAGCGAAACAAGTCGATCTGTTGATTAGTGAACGCTTTAAAATCGCTTTTGACGATACACTTGGTTACTTGACGACTTGTCCGAGCAACGTCGGCACAGGTCTTCGTGCGTCTGTGATGTTACATTTGCCTGGTCTTGTCCTAACGAATCAAATCCAAGGCTATATCAAACACTTGCGACAGCTGGGTTTTGCGATTCGTGGACGTTACGGCGAAGGTAGCGATGCGTCTGGAAGAATGTTTCAATTGTCGAATCAACGGACGCTTGGAGCGAGTGAAGATATGCTGATTACCGATTATCAATTCGCCGTCGAAGCATTAATTGAGGCGGAACAAGCCGCAAGAAAAGGATTATTGGAGATGTATCAAGAAGAACTAGAGGACCGGTTGTATCGGTCGTACGGCATTCTAAGATCTGCGCGTTTGATTACGGCGCGAGAAGCGACGGAACGGTTATCCGATGTTCGGTTGGCTGACAGCTTAGGTTTAGCAGTCGAACTTCCGCCAAGTTTGTTCCATCATTTACTCGTATCGTTACAAACAGGTTTTCTACAAAAGCATTTCGGGAAACAATTAACATCAAGAGAACGGGACATCGAACGAGCGACTGTCATTCGCGAGATGTTAACCGAGCAGACAAAAAGGGATCACACACAAGGAGGTTTTGCGTAATGATGTTTGGACGATTCACAGAACGTGCTCAACGCGTACTCGCACTTGCTCAAGAAGAAGCGGTACGTCTTGGTCACCATAATATCGGGACAGAACATATTTTACTCGGACTTGTACGTGAAGGAGACGGGATTGCGGCGAAAGCATTAACGGCACTCGGACTCAGTTCAGATAAGATTCAAATGGAAGTCGAAGCATTGATCGGTCGTGGTCAAGATGGTGCGACGACGATTCACTATACACCACGTGCGAAAAAGGTTATCGAACTTTCGATGGATGAAGCGCGTAAACTGGGTCACTCGTATGTCGGAACAGAACACCTCTTGCTCGGTTTGATCCGTGAAGGAGAAGGTGTCGCGGCACGTGTCTTAAACAACCTCGGGATCAGTCTCTCAAAAGCGCGTCAACAAGTATTACAACTGTTAGGCAACAGTGAAACGACAGCAAACGCCTCACAAGCTGGATCAGGCGTCGCGACACCAACGCTTGATGGTCTGGCTCGTGACTTGACACAGCAAGCTCGTGAGACACGTCTTGACCCAGTCATTGGTCGTGCAAAAGAAATCCAACGTGTCATTGAAGTCTTAAGCCGCCGGACGAAAAATAATCCCGTCTTAATCGGGGAACCAGGTGTTGGTAAAACAGCTGTCGTCGAAGGACTAGCGCAACAAATCGTCAATAATGAAGTGCCGGAGACGTTACGGAATAAACGCGTCATGGTACTCGACATGGGGACACTCGTCGCGGGCACGAAGTATCGTGGTGAGTTTGAAGATCGGTTGAAGAAGGTCATGGACGAAATTCGTCAGGCTGGTAACATCATTCTCTTCATCGATGAACTGCACACGTTGATCGGTGCTGGTGGAGCAGAAGGTGCGATTGATGCGTCGAACATCCTGAAACCATCACTCGCACGTGGGGAACTTCAATGTGTCGGAGCAACGACACTTGATGAGTACCGGAAATACATCGAAAAAGATGCGGCACTCGAACGTCGTTTCCAACCAATCCAAGTTGCTGAGCCCACAACGGATGAAGCAACACAAATCTTGTTTGGTCTTCGTGACCGTTATGAAGCACATCACCGTGTCACCATCACGGATGAAGCGATTCACGAAGCGGTTACACTTTCGGATCGGTACATTTCGGACCGTTTCCTACCGGATAAAGCCATCGACCTGGTTGATGAAGCAGCTTCGAAAGTCCGTCTTCGTTCGTATACAGCACCACCCAACTTAAAAGAAGTCGAAGCAAAGCTTGAAGGTATTCGTAAAGATAAAGATGAAGCCGTTCAAAGTCAGGAATTCGAAAAGGCAGCAAGTCTTCGCGACACGGAACAAAAATTGCGCGACGAGCTGGAGCGTTTGAAAGAGGAATGGCAGAACAAGCAAGGCAACGAAAAACTTGAAGTCACAAAAGACGATATCGCACAAGTCGTCGCCAACTGGACAGGTGTTCCCGTCACGAAAATCGCGGAAGAAGAAACAGATCGTTTATTGCGTCTCGAAGAAATTCTTCATGGTCGCGTCATCGGTCAAAACGAAGCGGTTAAATCCATTTCAAAAGCCATCCGTCGTGCTCGGGCTGGACTCAAAGATCCAAAACGTCCGATTGGTTCGTTTATCTTCCTCGGTCCGACTGGTGTCGGTAAAACGGAACTCGCACGAGCGGTTGCGGAAGCGATGTTCGGTGACGAGGATGCCATCATCCGAATCGACATGTCTGAGTACATGGAGAAACATGCGACAAGTCGCCTAGTCGGTTCGCCTCCGGGATATGTCGGGTATGAAGAAGGCGGTCAATTAACAGAAAAAGTTCGCCGCAAACCATACTCTGTCATCTTGCTCGATGAGATCGAAAAAGCGCACCCTGAAGTCTTCAACATCTTACTTCAAGTGCTGGATGACGGACGTTTGACGGATTCAAAAGGTCGCACTGTCGACTTCCGGAATACAATCATCGTCATGACATCAAACGTCGGAGCAAGTGCACTCAAACGAAATAAATATGTTGGATTTGCCGTATCAGATGACACGGATCGTGAGTATAAAGACATGAAGGGTAAAGTCATGGATGAGTTGAAAAAAGCCTTCCGCCCTGAGTTCTTGAACCGGATCGACGAAACGATCGTCTTCCACTCACTTGAGAAGAAACACATCGAAGAAATCGTTAAATTGATGGCTAAAACGCTTGAAAAACGACTTGCTGAACAACAAGTGCATTTCGAGTTGACGCCAGCTGCGCTCTCGAAAATTGCGGATATCGGATATGATCCAGAGTACGGAGCGCGTCCGATTCGCCGTGCGCTTCAACGTGAAGCGGAGGATCGTTTGTCGGAAGCCTTGCTTGCGGGAGACATCCAAAAAGGTGAACGTGTAGCACTTGATGTCGAAGATGGCGAATTCATCGTCCGCCGTCATCAAGCTGAACCAGCAACCACTGAATAAGTGATCAACAGGGTCCAGCTTTCGCAAGTATGAGGCGAAAGCTGGACTTTTTTCTTGATAAAGAGAAAGGATGAATCGATTGGCTAAACTGAAGACAAAATTTGTTTGTCAAAGCTGTGGGACGGAATCTCCAAAATGGATGGGGCGTTGCTCCGGCTGTGGTGAGTGGAATACGATGGTGGAGGAAGTCATCGAGGAGAAAAAGGCACGGCGTGGATCGGCTTTTGTCCATACGACAACTAAACAATTAAAACCGGAGCGACTGTCGGATATCGTATCGCAAGAAGAGAGTCGTGTCTTCACAGGGAGTAGTGAGTTTGACCGTGTCCTCGGTGGCGGAATCGTACCAGGCTCGATGGTGCTCGTCGGAGGTGATCCCGGAATCGGGAAGTCGACGATTTTACTCCAGACGAGTGCTCGTCTCGCACAGCGTGGTGAAAAGGTGCTTTATATTTCCGGTGAGGAATCACTGAAGCAGACGAAATTAAGAGCGGAGCGACTCGGCTTACCGACTCAGGATTTATTTGTCCTCAGTGAGACTGACATGAACATGATCGAGCGGGTCGTCGATGAAGAAAATCCTGCTTTCTTAATCATCGATTCGATCCAAACGGTTTATATTGATGAGATTCAGTCCGCACCAGGAAGTGTGACCCAAGTTCGTGAATGTACAGCCATGTTGATGAAAATTGCTAAGAGTCGTGGGATTGCCATCTTCATCGTTGGTCACGTGACGAAGCAAGGGTCGATTGCCGGTCCACGTCTGCTTGAGCACATGGTGGATGCCGTGTTGTATTTCGAAGGGGAACGTCACCATACGTTTCGGATTTTACGGGCTGTCAAAAACCGATTTGGCTCGACCAATGAGATTGGAATCTTTGAAATGCGGGAGTCAGGTCTCGAAGAAGTCTTGAATCCGTCAGAAATCTTCTTGGAAGAACGGACGTCCGGGGTGTCCGGTTCGACGATCGTTGCTTCGATGGAAGGGACACGAACGGTTCTTGTCGAATTACAAGCCTTGATTTCACCGACTTCATTCGGAAACCCACGTCGTATGGCGACCGGAATCGATCAGAATAAAGTGGCCCTGTTGATGGCGGTTTTAGAAAAAAGGTCCGGCTTATTACTTCAGACACAAGATGCATATCTCAAGGCAGCGGGTGGTGTCAAACTGGATGAACCAGCGATTGATTTAGCGATTTGTGTCGCCGTCGCTTCGAGTTTTCGGGATAAACCGACACGACCGACCGACGTCGTCATCGGCGAAGTCGGCTTGACAGGAGAAGTCCGACGGGTGTCACGGATCGAGCAACGGGTCGCGGAAGCTGCAAAACTTGGTTTCACGCGTGCCATCATTCCGAAAAACAACTTAGGTGGATGGACGTATCCTCCAGGCATCACAGTGATTGGTGTCGAAAGTGTGGATGAAGCATTACGCGAAACGATTCCTTTTTAAGTCAGTGCAACTACGATAAAGGAAGGGGCAACTGTCACAGACCTGTAAACAGTATCCCCTTCCTAAGGCGTAGGTGATTCAAATAAATACATGTTACAATGAACTTAAAATAATAAAAGGAGGTGGGGAGATTGAAAATCGTCATCAGGATCTTTTTTGCGTTACTAGGTCTTGCGCTTGGTATCTTGTTGCTTCCTGAATTATTTCAACTGATTGAAGCCGCGACGAAGATGGCTTTCCCGGACTGGTTGATGACCACATATGTAACAGGAACGATTGGTGCACTCATATTTTTATTAATTGGATTATTCATTACGGATTCTGTGATTCGACTTCTCCGGTTTTTAGAAGAAAAGTTAGTCAAAGCACCTGTCGCTGATTTATTTTTCGGCACATTCGGTCTACTGATTGGTCTCGTCATGGCCTTTCTCGTCAGCATGTTAATCGAACTCGTTGATATTCCGCTACTCAGCAACGTCTTAACGATTTTTGTCACGGCACTGTTCGGGTACCTTGGATTTACGGTCGGTTACCGGAAACGTCACGAACTGACAAAAGTCTTCTTGCGCAATAACAGTAATCAAGCAGAGAAAAAAGCGGTGGCAGAACCTGTCGTCGTCACAAAATCGAACAGTAAAGTCCTCGATACGAGTGTCATCATCGACGGTCGGATTACCGACATCGCGAAAACAGGTTTCGTCGAAGGGAAATTGATCGTTCCGCAATTCGTCATCGGAGAGTTACAGTATATCGCGGACTCATCGGATACACTGAAACGGAACCGTGGACGCCGTGGACTGGATGTCTTAAAAGAATTGCAGTCGATTCCCGGAATGGAAGTCGAAATTTATGATGGTGATTTTGAAGACGTGTCGGAAGTGGACATCAAGTTGATTAAGCTCGCCGAATTGATCAAAGGGATCGTCGTCACAAATGACTACAACTTAAATAAGGTCTGCGAAGTCCGGAATGTTCCTGTTCTCAACATCAATGATTTAGCGAATGCCGTCAAGCAGGTGGTCATTCCCGGTGAAGAGATGACGGTTCTTGTCATCAAAGAAGGAAAAGAACAAAAGCAGGGGATCGCTTATCTCGAAGACGGAACGATGGTCGTCGTCGAAGAAGGAAAACATCTGATTTCGAAGACGATTGGTGTCGTCGTGACCAGTGTGCTTCAAACGTCTGCTGGACGGATGATTTTTGCAAAACCTCAAGAAAAATAAACAGCAGGCTGCCAAATTCGTTTTGGCAGTCTTTACTTATGGGAAAAGAGGGAACTAGATGAAAGAACAGACTTATCGCATTGTCATTCCGGCTGCCGGAGCAGGTAAACGGATGGGAGCCGATCGAAATAAATTGATGTTGTTGTTACGAAACCGCTCCATCATCGAGTGGACACTGGATGTCTTCGAACAAGACGATCAATGTCTTGAAATCATCCTTGCAATCAATCCAGCAGAACAGACTTGGTTTGAATCGATCACGGCGCAGTACGAGACGACAATCCAACTGATTCCAGGTGGACGCGAACGGCAGGAGAGTGTCCGGCGAGGATTAGCCGTGATCACCGAGCCCGGCATCGTCCTGATCCATGATGGGGCACGTCCATTCGTGACACTCGACGCGATTCACCGTGTCGTCGCAGCAGCTGAAGTAACGGGTGCGGCCATTCTTGCCGTCCCTATCAAAGATACCGTCAAACGGGTCGAGCAGGATAGGATTGTCGAAACCGTTCCACGGGAGCAGTTGATGGCGGCTCAAACCCCACAAGCGTTTCAACTCGAGACGATTCGGACGGTCCATGAAAAAGCAGCCACAGAATTTTTAGGTACGGATGATGCAAGTTTGATAGAATGGGACGGAGGTACGGTGACTCAGGTGACCGGACAATACGAGAACATTAAAGTAACGACACCCGACGATTTAGTATTTGGTGAAGCGATTTTAACGAAACGGGGGAAATGATGATGATTCGAATTGGACAAGGATTTGATGTACATGCGTTTGCAGAGGATCGGAAACTGATTTTAGGTGGAATCGAAATTCCGCACACAAAAGGATTACTCGGTCATTCCGATGCGGATGTCTTGTTACATACGATTGCCGATGCGGCACTTGGAGCGATCGCAGCAGGCGACATCGGGAAACATTTTCCGGACACGGATCCGGAATTCAAAGATGCGGATTCCGCAAAACTGTTGCAACATGTGTATGCGCTCGTCAAGGAGCAGGGATATGAACTTGGTAATCTCGATGCGACGGTGATTGCACAGGCGCCGAAATTACGTCCATATATCGATACGATGCGTGCCCGGATCGCAGAACTGCTCGAAGCAGATATTGAACAAATCAATGTGAAGGCAACGACGACAGAATGGCTTGGCTTTACGGGACGTGAAGAAGGAATCGCATGCCAGGCTGTGATTTTGCTGAAACGAATCGAAGAATAAGGTATACTAGGTAAGCGAATTTTAGACTAAGGGAGTGGATCGGTAATGGCAGAAGTACGTGTACGTTATGCACCAAGTCCAACGGGACATCTTCATATTGGAAACGCACGAACAGCGTTGTTTAACTACCTGTTCGCACGACATGCAGGCGGGAAAATGATTTTACGAATCGAGGATACGGACCAGAAACGAAACATTGACGGCGGTGTCGAAAGTCAGATGAAGTATCTGGAGTGGCTCGGCATCGATTGGGATGAAGGTCCGGGTCGTGGCGGCGAATACGGTCCTTACTTCCAGATGGAACGACTGGATCTATACAAAAAGTATACGGACGAGTTGCTTGAAAAAGGGCTTGCGTATCGCTGCTATATGACATCAGAAGAGCTCGAAGCAGAGCGGGAAGCCCAGATCGCCCGTGGTGAAGCGCCACGTTATTCTGGTGCACACCGTAACTTGACGCAAGAGCAAGAAGAGGCATTTGTTGCAGAAGGACGAACACCATCGATCCGGATTCGTGTACCGGAAGATGTGACGTATACATGGCATGATATCGTTAAAGAAGACGTCTCGTTTGAGTCAAAAGACTTCGGAGATTGGGTCATCGTCAAGAAGGACGGTATCCCGACATACAACTTTGCTGTTGTCATCGATGATCACTTGATGGCAATCAGCCATGTGCTTCGTGGTGACGATCATATCTCGAACACACCAAAACAGATGATGATTTATGATGCGTTCGGTTGGGAATATCCAACGTTCGGTCACATGACGCTGATCGTCAATGAAGAGCATAAAAAGTTGTCAAAACGTGACCAATCGATCATTCAATACATCGAGCAGTATAAAGATCTCGGATATCTGCCAGAAGCGTTACTCAACTTCGTGACGTTACTTGGTTGGTCGCCGGTTGGTGAACAAGAAATCTTTACGAAGGAAGAGTTCATTGAAATCTTCGATGCCTCCCGTCTTTCGAAAAGTCCAGCTGTCTTCGATCAGCAGAAATTGGCTTGGATCAACGGACAATATATGAAACACCAATCGTTTGAAGAAGTGTTCGAAGCCAGTTTACCGTTTTTACAAGAAGCGGGTCGTGTATCAAGTGAGCCGACGGAAGAAGAACGAATCTGGGCACAAGATCTAGTCGGACTGTACCGGGAACAGATGACACATGGTGCAGAAATCGTTGAGCTTTCAGAGATGTTTTTTGAAGAAGAACTGGTGTATGATGAAGAGGCAAACACTGTTTTGGCAGGAGAAATGGTTCCTACCGTCTTAAGTGAGTTCGCGACTCAGTTGCGGACACTTGAAGACTGGACGCCGGAAGCCATCAAAGGTGCGATTAAATCGACACAAAAAGCAACTGGACAAAAAGGAAAAAACTTGTTCATGCCAATCCGCGTCGCAACGACCGGACAGACACACGGACCAGAACTTCCGAACACGATTCAACTATTAGGAAAAGACCGCGTACTCGCGCGTCTGGACGCATAAATAAAGCGTAGATGAGGAAAGTAGGAACGATGCCTGTTGTACAGAGACGAGCTTGCGTGATGAGAGAGCTTGAACAGACGCGTTTCGAAATGCCCCTCTGAGTGCTACCCGAAATCAGTGAGAGTAGGCGTAGACGTATCTCCGGCGTTAACGGATCGGAGAGGGATGAAGTTTTTCATCCAAACAGAGTGGGACCGCGCTGATTAGCGTCTCTGTGCAGCGATGCACGGGGGCGCTTTTTCTTATGGAGAGGAGAACGAACATGACACGGATGCGTGAAGATATCCGAAATGTATTTAAGCAAGATCCGGCAGCACGGAGTACGGTCGAAGTCGTATTGACCTATCCTGGACTCCATGCCGTCTGGATGCACCGATTCGCTCATCGTTTGTGGAAGATGAATCTGCATCTGGCTGCCCGGATGCTCGCTCAATTCAGTCGTTTCTTAACGGGGATTGAAATCCATCCTGGAGCAACAATCGGACGACGCTTTTTCATCGACCATGGTATGGGGGTCGTCATTGGTGAAACGGCGATCATCGGGGATGATGTCACCCTGTTTCAAGGTGTGACGCTTGGCGGAACGGGGAAAGAGACGGGGAAACGGCATCCGACACTCGGAAATGGGGTCCTCGTTTCAGCGGGAGCCCGCGTGCTCGGAGATATTAAAATAGGAGATTCCTCCAAAATCGGTGCGAGTTCCGTGGTGTTAAAGGATGTGCCGGCAAACGCAACAGTCGTCGGGATTCCTGGTCGAGTCGTCGTCCAAGACGGGATCAAAGTCGATGCGCCATTAGATCATCAGTTACCGGACCCGGTCCGTGAATGCCAAGAACGAATTGAACTAGAGCTCGAACAACTAAAACGTGAGATTGAACGAATAAAAGGAGGACGCCGCCATGATACAACTTTACAACAGCATGACCGGAAAAAAGGAACCATTTAAACCGTTAGAAGAAGGCAAGGTCAAGATGTATGTCTGTGGACCAACTGTCTACAATTACATTCATATCGGAAATGCCCGTCCGGCCATCGTGTTTGATACCGTCCGCCGCTACTTCACGTATCGTGGATATGAAGTGAAATACGTCTCGAACTTCACGGATGTCGACGATAAAATCATTCGGACGGCCAATGAACTGGGAGAAGATTACCACGAATTAACGAAACGTTTCATCGACGCGTATCATGCGGATACCGGCGCGTTGAATGTCCAAAAAGCAGATATCCATCCGCTCGTCACGGAAACGATGGACGATATCATCGCCTTCATCGAAGTGCTCGTCGAAAAAGGAAACGCCTATGCATCAAGTGGCGATGTCTATTTCCGGACACGCAGCTTTGAGAACTACGGGCAATTGAGCCAACAGTCGATCGATGAGCTCCGGTCCGGCGCCCGGATTGAAGTGGGTGAGAAAAAAGAAGATCCACTCGACTTCGTGTTATGGAAAGCGGCAAAACCAGGTGAGCCGGCATGGACCAGTCCGTGGGGCGAAGGGCGTCCCGGCTGGCACATCGAATGCTCGGCGATGGCGAAAAAGTATCTCGGCGATACGATTGATATTCACGCGGGAGGACAAGACTTAAAATTCCCACACCATGAAAATGAGATTGCTCAGTCGGAAGCTTGTAACTCGCAAAAGTTCGCCAATTACTGGATGCATAATGGATTCCTCAATATTGAAAATGAAAAGATGTCAAAATCACTCGGGAATTTCCTGACGGTCCACGAAGCGATCCAAGCGGTCGATCCGATGGTCTTACGTTTCTTCATGTTATCGGTCCAATACCGTCATCCGATCAACTACAGCCGTGAACTGATCGATCAGGCGGCAAATGGTCTGGCGCGGATCCGTGAATCGGTCGCAAACGTCGAACATCGTCTGACGATGACGGCGAACCTGGGCACATCAAATGAAAAGTGGTTGAAACGGATTGAAGCGATCAAACAACATTTCGTGACATCGATGGATGACGACTTCAATACGGCGAATGCGGTAACGGATTTGTTTGATTTATCCAAAGAAGCAAACCTGTATCTCGGAGAGGACCAAGTCGCAACGGAAGTCCTTGAACGATTTTTAGCCGTCTTCGATGAATTGTCGACCGTTCTTGGTGTCACACTCACGGTCGATAAAGGATTGCTCGACGAAGAAGTCGAACAATTGATCCGTGACCGGGACACGGCACGAAAAGACCGTGACTTCGCACGGGCTGACGCAATCCGGGATCAACTGCGTGACCAGGGCATCTTACTTGAAGACACGGCGCAAGGGATGCGGTGGAAGCGCGGATGAAAAATTATAAACAATTAAATGCCTTGGCACTCGCCTATATGGGGGATGTCGTGTATGAATTACATGTCCGGGAACGGTTACTCGATCAAGGGTTCGTCAAACCGGGAGACCTGCATCAGGCGGCGATCCGATATGTCCGGGCGCAAGCTCAGGCCTTAGTCGTCACCCACTGGCTGAACACGGACACGTTAACGGAAGAAGAACAGGCTGTCGTCCGTCGTGGTAAAAATGCGAAATCAGGTTCTGTACCTAAAAGTACGGATGTCCACACGTATCGTTACGCGACGGCATTTGAAGCCCTGTTAGGATATGTTTATCTTTCAAAAGGAGGGAATCGTCTTGAAGAACTCATCGGACAAGCGTTCACATTACTCGAAAACGAAGCAACGGACGGAAAATAAATCAGGCCACCCATTACGGAAACCAAAAGGCGATAAGCCGAGTGTTGAGAAACAGAAATGGATTGAAAAGAAACAGGAAGACCCGATCGTGATTGAGCCGCTCGAAGAAGGGCAAGATTTCTTATACGGACGGAACCCGGTCCTTGAAGCCTTACGGACGGGACGTGAGATGAACAAGCTGTTCATTCAAGAAGGGCAACAGAAAGGACCACTCGCGGTCATTCACGCGATGGCCAAAGAAGCCGGTGTCCAGACGCAAATCGTTCCCCGTTCGAAGCTCCATGGCCTGACGGGGAGTGACAACCACCAAGGAGTCGTCGCGGCCGTCGCGGCTTACGAATATGCGGAACTCGATGACATTTTTGCGCTCGCGGAGAAAAAAGACGAGACCCCATTGATGATTTTGCTGGATGAACTGGAAGACCCGCATAATCTGGGATCGATTCTCCGGACGGCGGATGCGGTCGGTGCTCACGGCGTCATTATCCCAAAACGCCGGTCCGTCGGATTGACGCAGGTCGTCGCGAAAGCATCTACCGGTGCGATCGAACATATACCGGTCGTCCGTGTGACGAACTTGACCCGGACGATGGAAGACTTGAAGAAAAAAGGCATCTGGTTTGTCGGAACGGATGCACGTGAAAGTGACGACTACCGGACGCTCGACGGGACGATGCCACTCGGGATCGTCATCGGCAGTGAAGGAAAAGGGATGAGCCGGCTCGTCCGCGAAAAATGTGATTTTCTTGTCCATCTCCCGATGGCAGGGCACGTCACGTCGCTGAATGCGTCCGTCGCAGCCTCTTTACTGTTGTATGAGGTCTACCGGACGAGAAAGCCGTATTCGCGATGAAATATGACCGTCTGATCGTTGATGGCTACAATATCATTGGCGCATGGCCGGAATTCCGGACATTGCGGGAGCAGGATTTTGAATTAGCACGGGAACGATTGGTCGATGCGATGGCCGAGTACCAAGCTGTAACAGGAATTAGCGTGACGATTGTCTTCGATGCCTATCTCCAACCGGGACGAGAATCCCGGATCAAGAAAAGTGGGATTGAAGTCATTTATACCCGTGAAAATGAAACGGCCGATGAATGGATTGAGAAAACAGCAGCAGAGTGGTTACAAGATATCCGGGTCAAGTTGACCGTTGCGACCAATGATTTTACGGAGCAATGGGTCATCTTTACGCTGGGGGCGCTTCGTATCTCGGCACAAGAGTTACGCCGCGATTGGAAAGCAGCTGTCGTGGTCATTCGAGGACAGACGTCGGTTTCGAAGACAAGCAAAAAACCACGGTCGACGATTGATATGCCGGCAGATGTCATCGAACGTCTCGAACAAATACGCCGGCGTAAAAACTCGGATTCATGACAGGGTTGGACGAACGGGATTCACGAGTAAATCGTGGATCTCGTTTTTTGTCTTTAAATCATCTGTCAGATCACCATGTGCCAAAATGGAAGAAAAAAGAGGTCATGCCAATTTTTATTGTCGTACGATAGGAAATTATTGTATAATTAGAAACAATCGATTAGTTTGTCAGAGAAGCTTGGAGGGATGAAGGATGAGTTTGGTTTCGTTCGACCAGTTTGAGTGCATGACCGATGAGGCGCTTGTGGAACAAGCGAAGGTATTTGACAACAGTGATGCGCTCGAATTTCTGATCGAGCGGTATCGGAACTTCGTGCGTGCAAAGGCACGGTCCTATTTCTTGATTGGGGCGGACCGGGAAGATATCATTCAAGAAGGAATGATCGGACTATATAAAGCAGTCCGTGATTATCGGACGGATAAGCTCGCTTCTTTCAAAGGATTTGCCGAACTCTGTATCACACGACAGATGATCACGGCAATCAAAACCGCGACACGGCAAAAACATATTCCGCTCAATTCATACATTTCGCTTGATAAGCCGATTTACGATGATGAATCAGAGCGGACGTTACTCGACATCATCACATCGACGGTCCCTTCCGATCCACAAATTCTGATTGTGAACCGGGAAGAGTATGCGGACATCGAAAGTAAGATGGATGAAATTTTGAGTGATCTCGAACGTAAAGTCCTTGCTCTTTATCTCGATGGGAGAACGTATCAAGAAATTTCGGATGATCTCGATCGTCATGTCAAGTCAATCGACAATGCCCTTCAACGTGTCAAGAAGAAATTAGAACGGTACCTCGAGGCACGGAAACTGACCGTATGATCGAGAGGTGGATTGACCACCTCATCCCGGTGTGCTACTGTATAAATAGCGCCTTACTAGCGAGACGCCGCTCAGAGGCGTTTTTTTTTACGCTCTTTTTTGGAGAGAGGGTTCTCTTCTTGAAGAGAAGGAGTGGCAAAGAAGGAGGTCGTTTGAGATGGCTAAGAAAGTAGGCCTTGCTTGTGATATTTGCGGTGCCCGCGACTACACGACGATGAAAAAAGAGGATGTCAGCATCCGCTTGGAACTAAAAAAGTTCTGTCGCCGCTGTAACGCGCATACGATTCATAAAGAAGCGAAATAAGGCTTCATCTGTCCCGATTTAATACATCCTGGAGGGAAAGTACGATGAAATTTTTGCGTGACGTATGGAATGAACTGAAAAAGACGAGCTGGCCAAAACGAAAAGAACTGACGAAGTATACGCTGACCGTAATCGGTATGGTCATTTTCATGGGTGTCTTCATCTTCGGTATCGATTCTGGGCTCAGCGCATTCATGAGTTGGTTGATTAAGTAAAAAGAAGAGGTGACGTACCATGGATAAGCAGTGGTTTGTTGTCCAAACGTACTCTGGATTCGAAAACAACGTCAAGGCAAACCTTGAACGTCGGATCGAATCTATGAACATGGACGAGAAGATCTTCCGTGTACTCGTTCCGATCGAAACGGTACAGGAAGAAGTAACAAATAAAAAAGGTGAGACGAAAATCAAGGAACGTGAAATCAAGATCTTCCCAGGGTATGTCCTTGTGGAAATGGTCATGACCGATGATTCTTGGTATGTCGTCCGTAACACGCCGAACGTCACAGGATTCCTTGGTTCGGTCGGCGGCGGTTCAAAACCGACACCACTTCTTCCTGAAGAAGCAGAAAACATTCTTGGATCAATGGGACTTGTCGACATGAAGAGTCGTTATGACTTTACGATGGGACAAATTGTTCGGATCAAAGAAGGTGCGTTTGAGAACCTAGAAGGAACGGTTGAAGAGCTCGACACGGAAACGGAAAAAATGAAGGTTTCTGTCGATATGTTCGGTCGTGAAACGAAAGTGGAGCTTGATTTCTCGCAGGTTGAGAAAATAGATTAAGTTTCCTATTGCGAAACTTTTGTTTTAATGGTACAATTTTTCCTGTTTGATGTTGTGCTTATTTCGATAAATTACTCGTCGAATAGAATGAGTGGGAGGACGCGCAACGTCCAATTAAACCACATTAAAGAATTAAGGAGGTGTGTCTCGTGGCGAAGAAGGTTATGAAACTAGTTAAACTTCAAATTCCTGCGGGCAAAGCAAACCCAGCTCCACCAGTTGGACCGGCACTCGGTCAAGCAGGTGTGAACATTATGGGCTTCTGTAAAGAGTTTAACGCTCGTACACAAGACCAAGCCGGCTTGATTATTCCTGTAGTCATCACGGTTTTTGAAGATCGTTCATTTACGTTTATTACTAAAACTCCACCAGCAGCAGTTCTCTTGAAGAAAGCAGCTGGAATCGAGAGCGGTTCAGGCGAGCCTAACCGTAAGAAAGTAGCGACTGTCAAACGTGACAAAGTTCGCGAAATCGCTGAAACGAAAATGCCAGACCTCAACGCAGCATCTGTTGAAACAGCGATGTTGATGGTTGAAGGTACTGCACGTTCTATGGGTATCGTAATCGAAGACTAAGTCTTTTGATTACAATGAACAACGATGAGGGTCGCAGGCGGATAGTTACTTGAAGCCTTGCTACCCTTTCATTATGTGGGAGGATTTTCCGCACAACCACAAAGGAGGAACCTAAAATGGGTAAGAAGTATAAAGAAGCTGCTAAACTTATCGATCGTACGGTTTCATACGAACTCGCTGAAGCTGTAGATCTTACTAAAAAGTCTGCAACTGCGAAATTCGATGAAACAATCGAACTTGCTGTTCGTCTCGGAGTCGATCCGAAGAAAGCAGATCAACAAATCCGTGGAGCAGTCGTATTGCCACACGGTACTGGTAAAACACAAAAAGTTCTCGTCTTTGCTAAAGGTGAGAAATTAAAAGAAGCGGAAGCTGCTGGAGCAGACTTCGCTGGTGATTCTGAGTACATCACTAAAATCCAACAAGGATGGTTCGACTTCGATGTTATCGTTGCGACACCTGACATGATGGGTGAAGTTGGTAAACTCGGCCGTGTTCTCGGACCTAAAGGCCTCATGCCTAACCCGAAAACAGGAACAGTTACATTTGACGTCACAAAAGCAATCAACGATATCAAAGCTGGTAAAGTTGAGTACCGCGTTGACAAATCAGGTAACATCCACGTTCCAGTCGGTAAAAAATCATTCGATAACGAGAAGTTGATTGAAAACATCACGACCGTTATGGAAACTCTCGTCAAAGTTAAACCAGCTACTGCTAAAGGTGTTTACCTGAAGAACATCGCGATCGCTTCAACAATGGGTCCTGGTGTAAAAGTATCTGCGGTTGACTTCGCGAAATAATTTCGTCTAAAACGAACTTGACAACGTTCTAAGAACGCTGTTACAGTATAAAACGTTGATATATTCGACATACCGTAGACAGAAGGTGCTCATCGATTGAGCATAAACCCTTCCGAGGTGTTCTTGCTCAGAGAGCCTGTTTGTTCAGGTATCCTTTTTGACGATTACGCCTCCTCTGCTTTGCAGACGGAGGCTTTTTATTTGAAATCGAGCAGCCCCTCGCGCCGGTACATTCCATTTACCAGGAGGTGCAACAGAAATGGCAAACGAAAAAGTTATCGCTGTCAAAGCGGATCTCGTATCTGAGATCGCTGAGAAAATGCAAGCGAGTGCTGGAACGATCGTCGTCGACTACCGTGGTCTCACAGTAGACGAAGTAACTGAACTTCGTAAACAACTCCGCGAAGCGGGCGTTGAATTCAAAGTTTACAAAAACGGTCTCCTCCGCCGTGCAGCAGTTCAAAGCAATCTTGAAGGTCTTGAGGAAGTCTTTACAGGTCCTACTGCGATCGCCTTCAGCAATGAAGACGTTATCGCTCCAGCTAAGATCTTAAACAACTTCTCGAAAGAACACAAAGCTCTTGAGCTTAAAGGTGGTATCATCGAAGGCAAAGTCACTTCAGTAGAAGATGTCAAAGCCCTTGCGGAACTTCCGTCACGCGAAGGTCTCCTTTCGATGCTTCTCAGCGTGCTTCAAGCGCCAATCCGCGGTCTTGCGGTGGCAACGAACGCAATTGCAGAGCAAAAAGAAGAACAATCTGCTTAATGTCCGCTTAGCGGGATAGGCAAACACACAATTTTTCAAACCCCAACGTGGGCTAAATCAAAGGAGGAAAACCATAATGGCTTTCAACAAAGAGCAATTTATCGAAGACCTCAAGGGCATGACTGTTCTTGAACTTAACGAACTCGTAAAAACAATCGAAGAAGAATTCGGCGTATCAGCAGCAGCTCCAGTAGCAGCAGCAGGTGCAGGCGCAGCAGCAGCTGAAGAGCAAACTGAATTCGACGTAATCCTTACTAGCGCAGGTTCTGGTAAAATCAACGTCATCAAAGCAGTTCGCGAATTGACAGGCCTCGGTCTTAAAGAAGCGAAAGCACTCGTTGACGGAACTCCAGCTCCAGTTAAAGAAGGCGTTTCGAAAGAAGACGCTGACGCAATCAAAGCTAAGCTTGAAGAAGCTGGCGCAAGCGTAGAAGTTAAGTAATTTTCTTCTTCCTTAAAAAACAAAAGAAGCTCGCTTTGCGGGCTTCTTTTGTTTTCAACTTTAATGCAGAGAGGGGAAGGAAACATGGCAGATCATTATTATACAAATGATCCCTCCTCGAAACGGGATCCGAAGTCGTGGGAGTTTATCTTGCGTGGTGAAACGTTCCGTTTTACATCCGATCATGGAGTCTTTTCGAAGGGTGGCGTTGATTTTGGGTCACATCTACTCATTGAAGCGTTTGTCGAACCGGACATAACGGGTGCGATTCTGGATGTGGGTTGCGGGTATGGACCGATGGGGATTTCGCTTGCGAAGACGACAGGACGAGATGTGGTTTTAGTGGATGTGAATGAGCGAGCACTTGAGCTTGCTGCTGAAAATGCACGCGCGAATGGTGTTTCCGTGACGACCGGTGTAAGTGACGGATATGCTGGCGTGGCTGATCAGACGTTTGCAGCGATCGTGACGAATCCACCGATTCGGGCAGGGAAAACAGTTGTCCACCGTATTTTACGAGAAGCGTATGATCATTTGGAAGTCGGCGGTGCCTTATGGGTCGTCATTCAGAAAAAACAAGGCGGACCGTCAGCTAAAAAATTGATGGAAGAAGTCTTCGGTTCATGTGAGACGATTACCCGGGATAAAGGGTACTCGATATTTAAATCAATTCGGTCTTGACAAATCGAGTGATTTGTCGTTGACCTTGTCTAGTGTCTATGATAATATTATAAAATGCCATTGGAGTGATTTTTGGATAAGCAGTTTGAAGCAGCTGGCGTTCTCGACTACAGATGATTGAGTAGACAAGACGTCGCTTTTTTTGCGCTTATCGGTCAAAAAATGGCTTCAATGTTCGATATTACACCCGTCCTTCTCTAGAAGAAGAACTGGGTCTGAGAGGTGAATCAGTTGACTGGTCAACTTGTTCAGTACGGTCGTCACCGTCAGAGAAGAAGCTATGCACGTATCAGCGAAGTTTTAGAACTTCCAAACCTTATTGAGATTCAAACGAATTCATATGAATGGTTCCTGCGGGAAGGTCTTCGTGAGATGTTTCGTGATATCTCGCCGATTTCCGACTTCACAGGAAATCTCGTATTAGAATTCATCGATTACTCGCTCGGAGAGCCAAAGTATTCGACTGATGAATCAAAAGAACGCGATGTGACCTATTCGGCACCACTACGCGTAAAAGTCCGTCTTCAAAACAAAGAGACGGGTGAATTGAAGGAACAAGAAGTCTTCATGGGTGACTTCCCGCTTATGACGGAGTCGGGAACATTCATTATTAATGGTGCGGAACGAGTCATCGTTTCTCAGCTTGTTCGTTCGCCAAGTGTGTATTACAACAATAAGTTAGATAAGAACGGTAAACGTGGATTTTCGGCAACGGTCATCCCGAACCGTGGAGCATGGCTCGAACTTGAGACAGATGCGAAGGATATCGTATACGTCCGAATCGACCGCACGCGTAAGATTCCAGTAACGGTTCTTTTACGTGCTCTTGGTTTCGGTACGGATCAGGAAATCATCGATCTTCTTGGAGATGATGAATACCTCCGTAACTCCCTTGAAAAAGATAATACAGAAACAACGGAAAAAGCCCTCATCGAGATTTATGAGCGTCTACGTCCGGGAGAACCACCGACTGTCGAAAATGCGAAAGCACTTCTCGTGTCACGGTTCTTTGACCCGAAACGTTATGATTTGGCAAACGTTGGTCGTTATAAAATCAATAAAAAACTTCATTTGAAGAATCGTCTGTTCGGACAGAAACTTGCAGAAACGCTTGTGGATCCTGAGACAGGGGAAGTAATCGCAGAAGAAGGAACAGTACTTGACCGTCGTATGCTCGACAAAGTCTTACCATTCCTTGAAGGATCTGTTGGTTACATCGAAGCGACGCCAACTGGCGGCGTGACACAAGGTGAAGCTTTCAACTTACAGTCGATCAAGGTGTTCGCACCGGACGATGCTGAAGGTGAACGCATCATCAATATCATCGGTAACGGTAACATCGATCGTGACATCAAGCACATTACGCCTGCTGACATGATTGCTGCGATCAACTATTTCTTCAACTTGTTGCATGAAGTAGGAACGACAGACGATATCGACCACCTCGGTAACCGTCGTCTCCGTTCAGTCGGTGAATTGCTCCAAAACCAGTTCCGGATCGGTCTTTCCCGGATGGAACGTGTCGTTAAGGAGCGGATGTCGATTCAGGATCAGAATGCGATCACGCCACAGGCATTGATCAACATTCGTCCGGTTATTGCATCGATTAAAGAGTTCTTCGGTAGCTCGCAGTTATCGCAGTTCATGGACCAAACGAACCCGCTTGCTGAGTTGACGCACAAACGTCGTCTCTCTGCACTTGGACCCGGTGGTCTCACACGTGAGCGCGCCGGCTTTGAAGTTCGAGATGTTCACTACTCGCATTATTCCCGTATGTGTCCAATCGAAACGCCTGAGGGTCCGAACATCGGGCTGATCAACTCACTGTCTTCGTTCGCGAAGGTCAATGAGTATGGTTTCATTGAAGCGCCATACCGTCGTGTCAATCCGGAAACGGGTGTCGTCACGAATGAGATTCACTACATGACGGCAGACGAAGAAGATCTCTACGTCGTCGCACAGGCAAACATGTTATTGACGGAAGAGAAGACGTTCCAAGATACACACGTCTTATCTCGTTTCCGCGGACAAAACTTGTCTGTTGAACCACCTCGTGTCGATTACATGGACGTTTCACCGAAACAGGTTGTTTCGGCAGCGACGGCATGTATCCCGTTCCTAGAGAACGATGACTCGAACCGTGCCCTCATGGGAGCGAACATGCAACGTCAGGCCGTACCACTTCTCGACCCGGAATCACCGATTGTTGGGACTGGGATGGAGTACGTGTCTGCAAAAGACTCAGGTGCTGCCGTTGTTGCAAAACATTCAGGTATCGCTGAGCGTGTAACGGCGCGTGAAATCCTTGTCCGTCGTACGACGGAAGTCGATGGCAACATCGTTCAAGGCGAACTCGATCGTTATAAGATCCAAAAATTCATTCGTTCCAACCAAGGAACGTGCTATAACCAAAAACCAATCATCAAAGCAGGCGATCCAGTCGACAAAGGCGAGATTCTTGCAGATGGTCCATCGATGGACGGTGGGGAACTTGCGCTTGGTCGTAACGTACTCGTCGGTTTCATGACATGGGATGGTTACAACTACGAGGATGCCGTCATCATGAGCGAACGTCTTGTGAAAGATGATGTCTACACGTCGATCCACATTGAGGAATATGAGTGTGAGTCACGTGATACAAAACTCGGACCGGAAGAGATCACTCGTGACATTCCGAACGTCGGCGACGACGCCTTGAAAAATCTCGACGATCGCGGAATCATCCGCGTCGGTGCTGAGGTGAAAGACGGGGATATCCTAGTCGGTAAAGTTACACCTAAGGGCGTAACGGAATTGACGGCTGAAGAACGTTTGCTTCATGCAATCTTCGGTGAAAAAGCACGTGAAGTCCGTGATACTTCACTCCGTGTACCACACGGCGGCGACGGTATCATCCTTGACGTGAAAATCTTTGATCGTGATAACGGCGACGAACTGTCACCTGGTGTCAACCAGTTGATCCGTGCGTATATCGTTCAGAAGCGTAAGATTCACGAAGGAGATAAAATGGCGGGACGTCACGGTAACAAGGGTGTTATCTCACGTATCCTGCCAGAAGAAGACATGCCGTACATGCCAGACGGCACACCAATCGACATCATGTTGAATCCACTTGGTGTACCATCGCGGATGAACATCGGGCAGTTGCTCGAGCTTCACCTTGGTATGGCTGCACGCCAACTCGGAATCAAAGTCGCATCGCCAGTATTTGATGGTGCGCGTGAGGAAGATGTTTGGGCAACGATTGAAGAAGCCGGTATGGACCGTGACGCTAAAACTATCCTCTATGATGGACGTTCTGGTGAAGCCTTCGATAACCGTATCTCGGTTGGTGTCATGTATATGATCAAACTCGCCCACATGGTCGATGATAAACTTCATGCACGTTCGACGGGTCCTTACTCACTCGTTACGCAACAGCCGCTCGGTGGTAAAGCCCAGTTCGGTGGACAGCGTTTCGGTGAGATGGAAGTATGGGCACTGGAAGCATATGGTGCCGCTTATACGCTCCAAGAGATCCTGACGATCAAGTCGGATGATACAATCGGTCGTGTTAAAGCATATGAAGCGATCGTTAAAGGTGAAAACGTACCACAACCGGGCGTACCTGAATCGTTCCGAGTCCTCATTAAAGAGCTTCAATCCCTCGGTATGGATGTTAAGATGATGTCTGCCGAAGATGAAGAGATCGAAATGAAAGACGATGACGATGACAATATCCCGAACGCGACTCCAGCACTCGAAGAAGTTCAAGCGCCTGTCGCACCAGTTGTTACTGAAGAGGAATAAGCGAAAGGGAGGTCCACCCCTTGGTAGATGTTAATAGATTTGAATATATGAAAATCGGCCTCGCTTCCCCTGAAAAGATCCGTTCGTGGTCTTTCGGGGAAGTGAAGAAGCCGGAAACGATCAACTATCGTACGCTCAAGCCAGAGAAAGACGGCTTGTTCTGTGAACGGATTTTTGGTCCAACAAAAGACTGGGAATGTTACTGCGGGAAATACAAACGAATCCGTTATAAAGGAATCATTTGTGACCGCTGTGGTGTTGAAGTAACGAAGTCGAAAGTCCGTCGTGAGCGCATGGGTCACATTGAGCTTGCTGCACCGGTTTCGCACATCTGGTATTTCAAAGGAATCCCAAGTCGTATGGGTCTCGTCCTTGATATGTCACCCCGTGCACTCGAAGAGATCATTTACTTCGCGTCGTACGTCGTGACGGATCCGGGCGAATCGACACTCGAGAAGAAGCAACTCCTTTCAGAAAAAGAGTACCGGGCTTACCGTGAGAAATTCGGTAGTTCGTTTACGGCTGAAATGGGTGCGGAAGCGGTTCGTAAATTGCTCCGTGACGTCGAACTCGAAAAAGAAGTAGCTGGTTTACGTGAAGATCTTCGAATGATCCAAGGACAACGTCGTACACGTGCGATCAAACGTCTTGAAGTCTTAGATGCTTTCCGTAACTCAGGCAACAATCCGGAATGGATGGTTCTCGAAGTATTACCAGTCATTCCACCGGAACTTCGTCCGATGGTACAGCTTGATGGTGGACGTTTCGCGACGTCTGACTTAAACGATTTGTACCGTCGTGTCATCAACCGTAACAACCGTCTCAAGCGTCTTCTTGACCTTGGCGCTCCGAACATCATCGTTCAGAATGAAAAACGGATGTTGCAAGAAGCGGTTGATGCCTTGATCGATAACGGCCGTCGTGGTCGTCCGGTCACGGGACCAGGTAACCGTCCGTTGAAATCTCTTTCACATATGTTGAAAGGGAAACAAGGACGTTTCCGTCAAAACTTACTCGGTAAACGAGTCGACTATTCAGGTCGTTCGGTTATCGTCGTTGGTCCGAACCTGAAGATGTATCAATGTGGTCTTCCGAAAGAAATGGCCCTTGAACTCTTCAAACCGTTTGTCATGAAAGAGCTTGTCTCGCGTGGCATCGCACCAAACATCAAGAGTGCGAAACGCAAAATCGAACGTGTCCAACCTGAAATTTGGGACGTGTTAGAAGAAGTCATCCGTGAGCATCCGGTTCTCTTGAACCGTGCTCCGACCCTTCACCGTCTCGGTATCCAGGCGTTCGAACCAACACTCGTCGAAGGTCGCGCAATCCGTCTTCACCCACTCGTATGTACGGCATACAATGCCGATTTCGATGGTGACCAAATGGCGGTTCACGTACCACTTTCAGCAGAAGCACAAGCAGAAGCACGTCTTCTCATGCTCGCTGCACAAAACATCTTGAACCCGAAAGACGGTAAGCCTGTTGTTACACCATCGCAGGATATGGTCCTCGGGAACTACTACCTGACGCTTGAGCGTGAAAACGCAATCGGCGAAGGGAAAACATTCTCGACGGTGAACGAAGCGTTGATTGCCTACCAAAATGGGTATGTCCACTTCCACACACGTGTTGCTGTTCCGGCCGGTGTTCTCAAAAACCCGACATTCACGGAAGCGCAAAACGAGAAGTTATTGGTTACGACGGTCGGTAAGTTGATCTTCAACGAGATCCTCCCAACGACGTTCCCATACTTGAATGAGCCATCGATGAACAATCTTCAGGAAGCAACGCCTGATCAATACTTCCTTGAAAGAGGAACGGATGTCGCTGCTGAAATCAAGAGCCGTCCGATCATCGAACCATTCAAAAAAGGATTCCTCGGAAATGTCATTGCGGAAGTCTTCAAGCGTTTTGAAACGACTGAAACAAGCCGCATGCTTGACCGCATGAAAAACCTTGGTTTCAAACACTCGACACGTGCGGGTATTACGGTTGGTATCGCGGATATCATCGTACTTCCGGACAAACAGGAAATCCTGGTCGAAGCACAAGATAATGTTGACCGCGTTATGAAGTCATATCGCCGTGGTCTCATCACGGAAGAAGAGCGCTATGAGCGTGTCGTTAAATCGTGGAATGACGCGAAGGATGAAATTCAGTCTCGTCTGATGAAATCTCTTAACCGTCTGAACCCGATCTTCATGATGAGTGACTCTGGTGCCCGTGGTAACGCATCAAACTTTACGCAGCTTGCAGGGATGCGTGGACTCATGGCCGCTCCAAGTGGACGGATCATCGAGCTCCCGATCAAATCTTCGTTCCGTGAGGGTCTGACGGTTCAGGAATACTTCATCTCGACGCACGGTGCGCGTAAAGGTCTTGCCGATACAGCCTTGAAGACTGCCGATTCAGGTTACCTGACTCGTCGTCTCGTCGATGTTGCGCAAGATGTTATCATTCGCGAAGATGATTGTGGAACGGATCGTGGTATTCGTGTCACAGCACTTCGTGAAGGGACGGAAGAAATCGAAAATCTCTACGACCGACTTGTCGGCCGTACGGCGTTCGAGAAAGTCGTCCACCCAGAAACAGGAGCAATCCTCGTTTCAACTAACGAACTCATCGACGAAGATATCGCACGTGCGATTACGGACGCCGGTATCGACAATGTTGAGATTCGTACAGCCTTTACTTGTAACACAAGTCATGGTGTCTGTAAGAAATGTTACGGACGTAACCTTGCGACTGGTAACGACGTCGAAGTCGGCGAAGCAGTCGGAATCATCGCGGCACAATCAATCGGTGAGCCAGGAACGCAGCTTACAATGCGTACCTTCCACACAGGTGGTGTTGCCGGAGATGATATCACACAAGGTCTCCCGCGTATCCAGGAGTTGTTCGAGGCCCGTAACCCGAAAGGTCAAGCGGTCATCTCGGAAATTGATGGACAAGTCATCGACTTTACAGAGTCGCGTGATAAGCGTGAGTTGACGATTCAAGGTCTGAGCGAAACACGGACATACACGATTCCTTTCGGATCACGTCTACGTGTTCAACTCGGTGAAGAAGTCATTGCTGGTCAAGTGTTCACGGAAGGTTCAATCGACCCGAAAGAACTCTTGAACGTCAAAGGTGTATCTGGCGTACAGAACTATCTTCTCCAAGAAGTTCAAAAAGTATACCGGATGCAAGGGGTTGAGATCGGTGATAAGCACGTCGAGGTCATGGTACGTCAGATGATCCGTCGCGTTCGTGTCATCGAGTCGGGTGAGACTTCACTCTTACCAGGTTCGCTTGTCGATATCAGCACATTTAAAGAAGCATGTAAAGAAGCGCTCCGTGCCGGTAAAGCACTCGCTTCCGCTAAACCAGTTCTCCTTGGTATCACAAAAGCGTCGCTTGAGACGGATTCATTCCTATCAGCTGCTTCGTTCCAGGAAACTACTCGTGTCCTTACGGATGCGGCGATTAAAGGGAAGAGCGACTACCTTCGCGGCTTGAAAGAGAACGTTATTATCGGTAAACTTGTTCCAGCTGGTACAGGAATGACACGTTACCGTCAAATCGGTCTCGAGATAGCAGGCGAAACACCTGTAGAAGCAGATTCTCCTGTAGAATAAAACGCCTTGACACGTCGGTATGGCGGTGCTACTATGATATAGTGTTGCCAACCGGCTGTGTTATTTTGGAGGATATCTTCATGTCTTACAAAAAAGTAGTCGGCGCAGATTTGAAGTTTGTTGGTCAAAAACAAACGCTCAAAGCATTGCGTTCTGGCAAGGCGTCGGAAGTGATCATTGCAGATGACGCAGATGAACACGTAAAGCAAGCATTGCTCGACGCGGCGAAACAAGCAGACGTTCCAGTCGTGAGCGTTCCTTCTAAGCTTGAGCTTGGTAAGGCTTGTGGAATCGACGTTGCGGCAACTGCCGTTGCTATTAAGAAAGTTTGATAATACGTTTTGTGTGGCGATGGAATGCCTGAGCCACGCAAAACGTTTCATTATGACTTTCGATGAACCACCCGGCTCGGTGGTTTTGAAACTTGTCATGAATTCAGGAAGGGAGGATCTCAAAGATGCCTACTATCAACCAATTAGTCCGTAAAGGACGTCAATCAAAAGTTGTGAAATCAGATTCGCCAGCGCTGAACAAAGGGTACAACAGCTTTATCAAAGCTCGTACTGACATCAGCTCACCACAAAAACGTGGTGTTTGTACTCGTGTAGGTACAATGACTCCGAAGAAACCGAACTCGGCTCTTCGTAAGTACGCACGTGTACGTTTAACGAACACAATGGAAGTAACAGCTTACATCCCAGGTATCGGCCACAACTTGCAAGAACACAGTGTTGTTCTTATTCGCGGCGGTCGCGTAAAAGACTTACCAGGGGTACGTTACCACATCGTTCGTGGTGCACTCGATACAGCTGGAGTTGACGGCCGTATGCAAGGTCGTTCGAAATATGGTACTAAACGTCCAAAAGCAGCAAAAAAATAATCTAGATATCAAAAGATATCACCTCACTATATGAAAGGAGGGACTCGGAATGCCACGTAAAGGTCAAGTAGAACGCCGTGATGTAATGGCTGATCCGATCTACAACTCTAAACTCGTTACCCGCCTTATCAACCGTCTTATGTTAGATGGTAAAAAAGGTACTGCTCAACAAATCTTATACAAAGCTTTTGAAGCTGTCGCTGAACGTTCAGGTCGCGACGCAATGGAAGTTTTTGAAGAGGCGATGAACAACATCATGCCAGTTCTTGAAGTAAAAGCACGCCGTGTAGGTGGAGCTAACTATCAAGTTCCTGTCGAAGTCCGCCCTGAGCGCCGTACGACACTTGCACTTCGTTACCTCGTGAACTACTCACGTCTCCGTAACGAAAAAACAATGGATGCTCGTCTTGCGAATGAAATCATGGACGCTGCAAACAACACTGGTGCTTCAGTTAAGAAGCGCGAAGATATGCACAAAATGGCGGAAGCGAACAAAGCGTTTGCTCACTACCGCTGGTAAATCCGGAATCAACCACCTCATCTATGCCATTTTGTATGGAAATATGAGGTGGCTTTCGGGTATAGTCATGACGTGTGGCAACACACGGACACTAAACTAAAATGCGAAAGGAGAATGTTTAAAGATGGCAAGAGAATTCTCCCTTAAGAACACCCGTAATATCGGAATCATGGCCCACATCGATGCTGGTAAAACAACAACGACTGAGCGTATCCTTTATTATACGGGTCGTATCCACAAGATTGGTGAAACGCACGAAGGTGCTTCACAGATGGACTGGATGGAGCAAGAGCAAGAGCGTGGAATCACGATTACATCGGCAGCAACAACTGCTCAATGGAAAGGGAACCGCGTAAACATCATTGATACACCTGGACACGTAGACTTCACTGTTGAAGTTGAACGTTCACTCCGTGTACTTGATGGTGCCGTTGCAGTACTTGATGCTCAGTCTGGTGTTGAGCCACAAACTGAGACAGTATGGCGTCAAGCAACAACTTACGGCGTACCACGTATCGTTTTCGTTAACAAAATGGATAAAATCGGTGCAGACTTCTTGTACTCGGTTGGAACGCTTCGCGATCGCCTTCAAGCAAACGCACACGCAATCCAAATTCCAATCGGCGCGGAAGATGAATTCAAAGGAATCATCGACCTCGTTGAAAAGAAAACATACATGTACGGAAATGACCTTGGTACAGATATCGAAGAAACTGAAGGGTTCCCTGCAGAATTTGCAGAAGAAGCTGAAGAACTTCGTGCATCATTGATCGAGGCCGTTGCGGATTACGAAGAAGAAATGATGATGAAATACCTCGAGGGCGAGGAAATCACGATTGAAGAGCTTAAAGCGGGTATCCGTAAAGCGACTCTTACAGTTGATTTCTACCCAGTTCTCGTAGGTTCGGCATTCAAGAACAAAGGTGTTCAGCTTATGCTTGACGCAGTTCTTGACTACCTCCCATCACCAGTCGACGTAAAAGCAATCACAGGGATTAACATGGATACAGAGGAAGAGGTTATTCGTGAGTCAACTGACGAAGCGCCATTCTCTGCACTCGCATTCAAAGTTATGACTGACCCGTATGTTGGTAAATTGACATTCTTCCGTGTGTACTCAGGTACAGCTACGGCAGGATCATATGTCAAGAACTCAACAAAAGGGAAACGTGAGCGTCTTGGACGTATCCTTCAAATGCACGCGAACAGCCGTGAGGAGATCCCAATGGTCTTCGCTGGTGACATCGCAGCTGCTGTAGGTCTTAAAGATACTACTACTGGTGATACGCTTTGTTCTGAGAAAGACAACGTCGTTCTCGAATCAATGACATTCCCAGAACCAGTTATCTCGGTCGCAATCGAACCAAAAACGAAAGCTGACCAAGATAAAATGGGTCAAGCACTCGCTAAGCTTGCTGAAGAGGATCCAACGTTCCGCACTGAAACAAACCCAGAGACTGGTCAAACGATCATCTCAGGTATGGGTGAGCTTCACCTCGACATCATCGTTGACCGTATGCGTCGCGAATTTAAAGTCGAAGCAAATGTTGGTGCTCCACAAGTAGCTTACCGTGAAACGATCCGCCAAGCGGCGAAAATCGATTCTAAGTTTGCTCGTCAATCAGGTGGTCGTGGTCAGTATGGTCACGTCGTCGTAGAATTCGAGCCAAACGAAGAAGGTGCTGGCTTTGAGTTCAACAACAAAATCGTCGGTGGTGTCGTTCCACGTGAATACATCCCAGCGGTTGAACACGGAATCGAAGAAGCACTTCAAAACGGTATCCTTGCTGGTTATCCAGTAGTTGACGTTAAAGCGGCACTCGTTTTCGGTTCGTATCATGATGTCGACTCAAACGAGATGGCATTTAAAATCGCGGCTTCAATGGCCGTCAAACAACTTAAAGATAAGAGCGGCGCTGTTATCCTTGAGCCAATGATGAAAGTTGAAATCGTCATCCCAGACGAATATATGGGAGACATCATGGGTGATGTTACATCACGCCGTGGACGCGTTGAAGGTATGGACGCACGTGGGAACGCACAAGTCGTTCGCTCGATGATTCCACTTTCAGAAATGTTCGGATATGCAACAGGACTTCGTTCGCGGACACAAGGACGCGGTACGTACTCGATGCACTTCGATCATTATGAAGAAGTACCGAAATCAGTTGCTGAAGAAATCATTAAAAAAGCAAACGGCTAATCCTTCACAGGTTGTCACGCTTATTTGATTAGTGTAAGCTAAGGAAGGTGTACGTTATTCGACGATTCACCTTCCTAGTTATAAAATATTATCAGACATATAGAGGAGGAATTCAGAATGGGTAAAGAAAAATTCGACCGTTCTAAACCGCACGTTAACGTTGGTACAATTGGTCACGTCGACCACGGTAAAACAACTTTAACAGCTGCTATTTCAGCTGTACTTGCAAAATCACAAGGGAAAACTGCTACTAAGTTTGACCAAATCGATGGTGCTCCAGAAGAGCGCGAACGTGGTATCACGATCGCAACAGCTCATATCGAGTACGAAACAGAAAAACGCCACTATGCACACGTTGACTGCCCAGGTCACGCTGACTATGTTAAAAACATGATCACTGGTGCTGCACAAATGGACGGCGCGATCCTCGTTGTTTCTGCAACTGATGGTCCAATGCCACAAACACGTGAGCACATCTTGCTTTCACGTCAAGTAGGTGTTCCTTTCATCGTAGTATTCATGAACAAAGTCGACATGGTTGACGACGAAGAGCTTCTTGAACTCGTTGAAATGGAAATCCGTGAACTTCTTTCTGCTTACGATTTCCCAGGCGATGACCTCCCAGTTATCCAAGGATCTGCTCTTGGCGCGCTTAACGGCGAAGCTAAATGGGAAGAAAAAATCATGGAACTCATGACAGCTGTTGATGAGTACATCCCTGAGCCAACTCGTGACACTGAAAAAGACTTCATGATGCCAGTTGAGGATGTTTTCTCAATCACTGGTCGTGGTACAGTAGCTACTGGCCGCGTTGAGCGTGGAGTTCTTAAAGTCAACGACGAAGTTGAAATCGTTGGTCTTCACGAAGAAACTAAAAAATCAGTATGTACTGGTGTAGAGATGTTCCGTAAGCTTCTTGACTATGCTGAAGCTGGCGACAACATCGGAGCTCTTCTCCGTGGTGTATCACGTGACGACATCGAGCGTGGACAAGTTCTCGCGAAACCAAACACAATCACACCGCACAAAATTTTCAAAGCGCAAGTTTACATCCTTTCAAAAGAAGAGGGTGGCCGTCACACGCCATTCTTCGGTAACTACCGTCCACAGTTCTACTTCCGTACAACTGACGTAACTGGTATGTGCCAACTTCCTGAAGGAACTGAAATGGTTATGCCTGGGGACAATATCGAATTGACTATTGAACTCATCGCGCCAATCGCTCTTGAAAAAGAAACTCGTTTCTCAATCCGTGAAGGTGGCCGTACAGTAGGCGCTGGATCAGTTACAGAAATCGTTGAGTAATTTTTAAGCAAAAAGGTCTTCCGTCTCCCGTGACGGAAGACCTTTTTTTGTTTCTTTGAAAACAGTCTTGCAACATGGTCTGACATCTTATATACTGAGGAAAGTGTTTGTGCGAGTGGTGAGAGACTTGAAAACAAATTCTATTTTATTTTACTTGCTTTCCGTCTTGGAATTAAGTACACTAGAATATGTTGGTCACAAACACAACGCGATGAAGCGGGAGGTTATGACACACCAGGCGGCATTGCCATGGCTAGTGTGGAAATTTCCGCGGAGAATGTCTATTTACAAAATAGGCGAAAAGGAGGGAAACAACATGGCAAATGAAAAAATTCGGATCCGTTTGAAAGCATACGATCACCGCGTGCTTGATCAATCGGCTGAGAAAATTGTCGAAACAGCAAAACGTTCTGGTGCTACTGTATCTGGTCCGATCCCACTCCCAACAGAGAGAGCGATCTACACAGTACTTCGTGCCGTTCACAAGTACAAAGATGCTCGTGAGCAGTTCGAAATGCGTACACACAAACGTTTGATCGACATCGTTAACCCAACACCGAAAACAGTTGATGCGCTTATGCGTCTTGAACTTCCATCGGGCGTTGACATTGAAATCAAACTTTAATTTTTCTTCTATAAATAGTTGATACTAGCCAGAAGATCAAAATCATTCAATATTAGGAGGTGTATCTCATGGCTAAAGGAATCTTAGGAACTAAACTCGGTATGACACAGATCTTTAACGAATCAGGTGAAGTAGTACCAGTTACTGTCGTTTCAGTAGAAGGTAACGTTGTTCTTCAATTGAAGACAATGGAAGTGGACGGTTACGAAGCAGTCCAGCTCGGCTTTGGTGATATTAAAGAAGGTCGTCAAAACAAACCGCAAAAAGGTCACGCAGCGAAAGCTAGTGCGACACCTAAGCGCTTCATTAAAGAAATCCGTACATCAGTAGCAGATTTCGAAATCGGTCAAGAGATGAAAGCAGATACTTTCGCTGCAGGCGAAATGGTTGATGTAACAGGTACGTCGAAAGGTAAAGGTTTCGCTGGAGCAATCAAGCGTCACAACCAATCACGTGGTCCAATGGCTCACGGTTCGCGTTACCACCGTCGCCCAGGTTCAATGGGTCCTGTCGCTCCAAACCGTGTATTCAAAGGGAAATTGCTCCCAGGACGCATGGGTGGAGAGCAAGTCACTGTTCAAAACCTTGAAATCGTAAAAGTTGATGTAGAACGCGGCTTACTCCTCGTCAAGGGTGCTATCCCGGGCGCACGTAAGAGCCAAGTTGTCGTCAAAACTGCGGTAAAAGGCAACTAATTTGTTTGCAAGGAAAGGAGGAATAACGAATGCCTAAAGTAGCTTTGCTTAACCAAACAGGTACACAAGTTGGAGATATTGAGCTCGCAGATGCCGTTTTCGGAATCGAGCCAAACGAAGCAGTCGTATACGATGCAATCGTCATGCAACAAGCTTCACGTCGCCAAGGTACACATGATACAAAAGGTCGCTCGGAAGTTCGCGGTGGCGGCCGTAAACCATGGAAACAAAAAGGTACTGGTCGTGCACGCCAAGGTTCGATCCGTTCGCCACAATGGGTTGGCGGTGGAACAGTCTTCGGTCCAACACCACGTTCGTACGCTTATAAACTTCCTAAAAAGGTTCGTCGTCTCGCATTACGTTCAGCACTTTCTTCGAAAGTCGCTAACAACGAGTTCATCGTTCTTGAAGGATTGACAATCGATGCTCCGAAAACAAAAGACATGATTTCGGTCTTCGCTGCTCTTTCAATCGAACGTAAAGTCCTCGTCGTTACAGCTGATTACAACGAGACAGTCGTTCTTTCAACACGCAACATTCCAGGTGTCACAGTCGTTGACGCTGCTGGAGTAAACGTCCTTGATCTTGTCGCACACGACAAAGTCATCTTCACGAAGGATGCTGTTGCGAGAGTAGAGGAGGTGCTTGCATAATGGCAAACGCACACGACATTATCAAACGTCCTGTAATTACTGAACGCTCAGTGAACCAAATGGCTGAGAAAAAGTACACGTTCGAAGTAGACGTAAAGGCATCTAAGCCACAAATCAAAGATGCAGTTGAAGCGATCTTCGGCGTTAAAGTTGAAAAAATCAACACACTAATCTCAAAACCAAAAGCAAAACGCGTAGGTCGTCACGCTGGTTACACAGCACGCCGCAAAAAAGCGGTCGTCACGCTTACTGCAGATAGCAAAGAACTCGATTACCTCGGTTAATCGGTACTCTGTAGAAAAGGAGGGAACTCTCGATGGGAATTAAAAAGTTTAAACCGACCACTAACGGTCGTCGTAATATGACTGCGCTTGACTTTGCTGAGATTACGGCTTCACGTCCTGAAAAATCGTTAACTGAAAAGCTTACGAAAAAGGGCGGACGTAACAACCAAGGTCGCTTGACAGTACGTCACCAAGGTGGCGGACACAAACGTAAATACCGTATCATCGACTTCAAACGTAACAAGGATGGCATCGCTGGCCGTATCGCTACAATCGAGTACGATCCGAACCGCTCTGCAAACATCGCTCTTGTACACTACATCGATGGTGAAAAACGCTACATCCTCGCACCTAAAGGATTGAAAGTTGACATGCAAGTCATGTCAGGAGTTGACGCTGATATTAAAGTCGGTAACGCTCTTCCACTTTCAAACATCCCAGTTGGTACATTGATCCACAACATCGAACTTAAGCCAGGTAAAGGTGGTCAGCTCGTTCGTTCAGCTGGTACTTCTGCTCAGCTTCTCGGTAAAGATGGTAAATACGCGATTGTTCGTCTCCAATCAGGCGAAACACGTATGATCCTTGCTACTTGCCGTGCAACAATCGGCGCTGTCGGTAATGAAGAGCATGAGCTCGTCAATATCGGTAAAGCTGGTCGTTCACGCTGGCTCGGAAAACGTCCTACAGTTCGTGGTTCTGTTATGAACCCAGTCGATCACCCACACGGTGGTGGTGAAGGACGTGCTCCAATCGGTCGTTCGGGCCCACTTACTCCTTGGGGTAAACCGGCACTCGGATACAAAACTCGTAAGAAAAACAAAGCGAGCGATAAATATATCGTCCGTCGTTCTAAAAAATAATTACGTGATTTCTGAACGGTTCGCAGGAACCGTTCCTGAATCATGCCAAAGGGAGGTACAACTATGGGTCGCAGCATGAAAAAAGGTCCATTTGCAGATCACCATTTGCTTGCTAAGGTTGACAAAGCCAATGAAGCTGGTGACAAGCATGTTATCAAAACTTGGTCACGCCGTTCTACAATCTTCCCAGAGTTCATCGGTCACACGATCGCTGTCTACGATGGTCGTAAACACGTACCGGTTTACGTGACAGAAGATATGGTCGGTCACAAACTTGGTGAATTCGCGCCAACACGTTCTTATAAAGGACATGCTGGAAACGATAAGAAGACTAAACGTTAATCTGAGGGGAGGTACTCATTATGCAATCAAAAGCATCGGCTAACATGGTTCGCATTGCTCCTCGTAAGGCACGTCTAGTAGTAGACTTAATCCGCGGGAAGCAAATCGGCGAAGCACTTTCGATTCTTGCTTACACGAACAAGGCAGCAACGCCAATCGTTGAGAAAGTATTGAAATCGGCAATCGCGAACGCTGAGCACAACTTCGACATGAACATCGAAAACCTCGTAGTAACAGAGGCTTACGTCAACGAAGGTCCAACGCTCAAACGTTTCCGCCCACGTGCAATGGGTCGCGCAAGCCGCATCAACAAACGTACGAGCCACGTTCATATCGTGGTATCTGAAAAATAAGGAGGGATTACCGTGGGTCAGAAGATTAACCCAACTGGTCTTCGCGTAGGTATCATCAAAGACTGGGAATCACGTTGGTTCGCAGATAAAGACTATGCTGATCTCCTTCATGAAGACTACGTAGTTCGTGAATATATCGAAAAACGTCTGAAAGATGCAAGTGTTGCTAAAGTTGAAATCGAGCGCGCAGCAAACCGCTTGAACATTTCACTTCACACTGCTAAACCGGGTATGGTTATCGGTAAAGGCGGTTCGGAAATCGAAACACTTCGTACAGACATCACTAACCTTGCAAAAGGCAAACGCGTTCACGTTAACGTCGTTGAAGTGAAAAACCCGGATGCAGTTGCTAAACTCGTCGCTGAGAACATCGCACGCCAACTTGAAGGCCGTGTATCGTTCCGTCGTGCAATGAAGCAATCAATCCAACGCTCTATGCGTTCAGGTATCAAAGGAATCAAGACTGAAGTTTCTGGTCGTCTTGGTGGCGCTGATATCGCTCGTTCAGAGAAGTATTCAGAAGGAACAGTTCCACTTCATACACTCCGTGCAGACATCGATTACGGTACTGCAGAAGCTGATACAACTTACGGCAAAATCGGCGTAAAAGTATGGCTCCACCACGGTGAAGTGCTTCCTACGAAAAAAGCAGCAGCTAACGAACAATAATCCACATCCGTCTAGGGAAGGAGGCAACACAACATGTTGTTACCAAAACGTGTAAAATATCGTCGTGTTCACCGCGGCAACATGCGTGGTAAAGCGAAACGTGGTACTACAGTACATTTCGGCGAGTTCGGTATCCAAGCTCAAGAAGCTAGCTGGATCACTAGCCGTCAAATCGAATCAGCGCGTATCGCGATGACTCGTTATATGAAACGTGGTGGTAAAGTGTGGATCAAGATCTTCCCACACAAACCATACACTAAAAAACCTCTTGAAGTCCGAATGGGTTCAGGTAAAGGTGCTCCGGAGGGCTGGGTTGCAGTCGTCAAACCGGGGAAAGTAATGTTCGAAATCGCAGGAGTATCGGAAGAGATCGCACGCGAAGCTCTCCGTCTTGCATCACACAAACTTCCAGTAAAATGTAAGTTCGTAAAACGTGAAGAAAATGGTGGTGATACGAATGAAAGCAACTGATCTCCGTCAGCAAACTACAGAAGAGCTCAACGGTAAAGTCGGTTCGTGGAAAGAAGAGTTGTTCAACCTTCGTTTCCAACTCGCGACTGGTCAGCTTGAGAACCCTGCTCGTATCCGTGAAGTGCGCAAGTCGATTGCACGCGCGAAAACCGTTCTTCGTGAACGCGAACTCGGCATCAACAACGCATAATTCACTCGGATTCTGAGAGGAGGAACACTCAATGGAACGCACTAACAACCGCAAAGTATTAACTGGACGCGTCGTATCTGACAAAATGGATAAAACGATCGTGGTTTCAGTTGAGACAAAAGTAAAGCACAAGCTCTACGGCAAACGCGTAAACTACTCGAAGAAGTATAAAACGCATGATGAAAGTAACACAGCTAAAATCGGTGACGTCGTACGCATTCAAGAAACACGTCCACTTTCTAAAGACAAACGTTTCCGTCTCGTAGAAGTCGTCGAAAAAGCAGTAATCATCTAAACTCTAATTAGTTCGGATGAATAAACATCCGGAGGGAGGTACAATCGTATGATTCAACAAGAATCTCGCTTGAAAGTAGCAGACAACTCAGGAGCTCGTGAAGTCTTGACGATCAAAGTCCTCGGTGGATCTGGTCGCAAAACTGCTAACATCGGTGACGTAATTGTTTGCACAGTTAAACAAGCAACACCAGGTGGCGTTGTCAAAAAAGGTGAAGTTGTACGCGCAGTAGTCGTTCGTACTAAACGTGGCGTTCGTCGTAAAGACGGTTCGTACATCCGTTTTGACGAAAACGCAGCAGTCATCATCAAAGATGATAAAAGCCCACGTGGCACACGTATCTTCGGACCAGTCGCACGCGAACTTCGTGAAAAAGACTTCATGAAGATCGTCTCGTTGGCACCGGAAGTACTTTAATTCCAAAGAATTCCTACAAGGAGGTGCTCTAACGATGCATGTCAAAAAAGGTGATAAAGTTCAGGTTATGACTGGTAAAGATAAAGGCAAACAAGGTGTTGTCCTTACTGCTATGCCTAAAAAAGATCGCATTATCGTCGAAGGCGTTAATATGATCAAGAAACACTCAAAACCTTCTCAACTCAACCCGCAAGGCGGAATTGTCGAGAAAGAAGCACCGATTCACGTATCGAACGTTATGCTTATCGACCCTAAGACAGGAAACCCAACACGCGTTGGTTTCACTGTGGTTGACGGCAAGAAAGTACGTATCGCTAAAAAATCGGGCGAAGCTTTAGATAAATAAGAAGATTTAAAGAAAGGAGGTCCACTTTCTGATGAACCGTTTAAAAGTAAAATACCAAGACGAAATCGTCAAAGTAATGATGGAGAAATTCAACTATACTTCTGTAATGCAAGCGCCGAAAGTCGATAAGATCGTAATCAACATGGGTGTTGGTGACGCTGTTACGAACACGAAAGCACTTGACATGGCAGTCGAAGAGCTTCAGCTCCTCACTGGTCAGAAGCCACTCATCACGAAAGCTAAGAAATCAATCGCTGGTTTCAAACTTCGTGAAGGTATGCCAATCGGCGCGAAGGTAACACTTCGTGGAGAGCGCATGTATGAGTTCCTCGACAAGTTGATCAACGTGTCACTTCCACGTGTACGTGACTTCCGTGGTGTATCGAAGAAATCATTCGATGGCCGTGGTAACTACACGCTAGGCGTGAAGGAACAATTGATCTTCCCAGAGATCGACTACGATCGCGTATCGAAAGTCCGTGGTATGGACATCGTTATCGTAACAACTGCTAATACGGATGAAGAGTCACGTGAGCTTCTCACAGCACTCGGCATGCCATTCCAAAAATAAGGGAGGCCGACAACATGGCTAAGAAATCAATGATCGCACGTGAAGTAAAACGTCAAGCACTCGTAGAGCGCTACGCTGAACAACGCGCAGAATTGAAAGCACAAGGCGACTTCATCGGCTTGAGCAAACTCCCACGTAACTCTTCAGCGGTTCGTTTACACAACCGTTGCAGTATCACTGGCCGTCCACACGGTTACATTGGTAAATTCGGTATCAGCCGTATTAAGTTCCGTGATCTTGCTCATAAAGGTCAAATCCCTGGTGTTAAAAAAGCAAGCTGGTAATTCATTAAAGTTGTGAAAGGAGGTACATCGCATGGTTATGACAGATCCGATTGCAGATATGCTTACACGCATTCGTAATGCAAACATGGTTCGCCATGAGAAGTTGGAAATGCCAGCTTCTACAATCAAACGTGAAGTCGCTGAAATCCTCAAACGTGAAGGTTTCATCCGCGATGTTGAATATCTCGAGGACAGCAAACAAGGTACGCTCCGCGTATTCCTTAAGTACGGCGCAAGCAACGAACGCGTCATCACTGGACTCAAACGTATCTCGAAACCAGGTCTTCGCGTTTACGCGAAAGCTGATGAAATCCCGAAAGTACTCGGTGGTCTCGGAATCGCTATCGTTTCAACATCTAAAGGTGTTATGACAGACAAAGAAGCTCGCCAACAAAAAGTCGGCGGCGAAGTGATCGCATACATCTGGTAATTCACGCATAAAAAGAACGGAGGTGTCTTAAATGTCACGTATTGGTAAAAAGCCAGTCGTTATCCCAGCAGGCGTTACAGTAACAGTTGAAAACAGCACAGTTACAGTAAAAGGTCCTAAAGGTGAACTCACTCGTGAGTTCAACCCGACTATGGCTATCAACGTAGAAGGTAATGAATTGACTGTCACTCGTCCAAACGACGAGAAAGCTAACCGTACAATCCACGGAACGACTCGTGCGCTTATCGCGAACATGGTCGAAGGTGTAAACAACGGTTTCGCTAAGACACTTGATATCCAAGGTGTTGGTTACCGTGCTCAAAAGCAAGGTAACAAAATCGTACTCAACCTCGGTTATTCACACCCAATCGAGTACACTCCGGAACAAGGCATTGAAGTCGAAGTTCCTACGAATACGCAAATCATCGTTCGCGGTATCAACAAAGAGCGTGTTGGACACGTTGCTGCATTGATTCGTTCGTACCGTCAACCTGAGCCTTACAAAGGTAAAGGAATTCGTTACAGTGATGAAATCGTTCGTCGTAAAGAAGGTAAAACAGGTAAGTAATTCGTTGATACGAATTGACCGGAAAGGAGTGGCATAAATGATCTCAAAGGCAGACAAAAACGCTACGCGTAAAAAGCGTCATGGTCGTGTACGTCGTACAATCATCGGGACGGCAACTCGTCCACGTTTGAATGTATTCCGTTCGAACAAGAACATTTACGTACAAGTCATTGACGATGCAACACATGCAACACTCGCATCTGCATCATCACTCGACCTTGAAAAAGGCAACACGACTGACGCTGCAACAGCAGTTGGTAAGCTCGCAGCTGAACGCGCTCTTGAAAAAGGTATTGAAACAGTCGTTTTCGACCGTGGAGGATATCTCTATCATGGACGTATCAAAGCTGTAGCTGAAGCAGCTCGTGAAGCTGGTCTCAAATTCTAATAGAAAAGGAGGGAACCTCTACATGCGCCAGTTAGAAATTAACATGGATCAACTCGAAGAACGCGTTGTTACTGTAAACCGCGTCGCGAAAGTAGTAAAAGGTGGCCGTCGCTTCCGTTTTGCTGCACTCGTCGTCGTAGGTGACAAGAATGGTCACGTAGGTTTCGGTACGGGTAAAGCTCAGGAAGTGCCTGAAGCGATCCGTAAAGCAATCGAAGATGCTAAGAAAAACATGGTTAACGTTCCAATCGTTAACACTACAATTCCACACGAAATCAACGGAATTTTCGGTGCAGGTCACGTCTTCTTGAAACCTGCTTCTGAAGGTACTGGAGTCATCGCTGGTGGTCCAGTTCGTGCGGTTCTCGAATTAGCGGGAATCAACGACATTCTTTCGAAATCACTTGGATCAAGCACTCCAATCAACATGGTTCGTGCGACTGTTAAAGGTCTCACATCACTTAAACGTGCTGAAGACGTTGCGAAACTCCGCGGTAAAACCGTCGAAGAACTTCGCGGTTAAGAAAGGGAGGGAATACAGATGGCGAAACTCGCAGTTACCCTCACACGCAGCATGATCGGTCGTCCGGAGAACCAACGCGTTACTACTCGTACGCTTGGTCTCCATAAGATGCACCAAACTGTTGTCGTACCTGACAACGCTGCTATGCGTGGGATGATTAACCACGTGTCACACTTATTGACAGTAAAAGAAATTCAAGAGTAATAGTTCGATATAATTTTATGAGGAGGTGCCCCACTATGAAACTCCATGAATTGAAACCAGCTGCTGGTTCACGTTCAGAACGCAACCGTGTAGGTCGCGGTATGTCTTCTGGTAACGGTAAGACTTCTGGCCGTGGTCACAAAGGTCAAAAAGCTCGTTCAGGCGGTGGTGTTCGTCCAGGTTTCGAAGGTGGACAAAACCCACTTTTCCGTCGTTTACCAAAACGCGGCTTCAACAACCCGACTCGTAAAGAGTTCGCGGTTATCAACCTTGACACACTTAACCGTTTTGAAGATGGAACGGAAGTAACACCAGAACTTCTTATCGAGACTCGCGCAGTCAAAGGTATGAAAGATGGCGTGAAGATCCTTTCAAACGGTAAGATTGAAAAGAAACTGACAGTAAAAGCTCACAAGTTCTCCGAAGCTGCGAAGCAAGCGATCGAAGCTGCCGGCGGTACGGTTGAGGTGATCTAATGTTTCAAGCGATCTCCAATATGTGGCGCGTAGCCGACATCCGTCGGCGCATTCTCTTTACCTTGGCCCTGATTATCGTCTTCCGAATCGGAGCACATATCCCAGTACCAATGGTAAACACTGAAGTATTCAAGATCGATGAGAATGGTATTCTTGGTTTCTTGAACTCCTTCGGCGGGAATGCTTTGCAGAATTTCTCACTCTTTGCGATGGGAATCATGCCGTATATCACGGCCTCGATCGTTGTCCAACTCTTACAGATGGACGTTGTTCCAAAGTTTGCCGAATGGGCAAAACAAGGAGAGGCGGGCCGTAAGAAGTTAGCAACGGTAACGCGCTATGGAACGATCGTACTCGGCTTAGTCCAAGCGTTTGGAATCGCGCTTGGATTTAACCGTATCTACCCAGGTCTTGTCAATGAAGATTTTGGCACCTGGACGTACGTTATGATTGCACTTGTTTTGACGGCGGGTACCGCATTCTTGATGTTCCTCGGTGAACTCATCACGGAGAAGGGCATTGGTAACGGGATATCAATGATCATCTTCGCTGGGATCGTCGCGGGCTTCCCGAACGCATTCCGTCAGATTTACGAAACAAAGCTCCAAAATGCAGGGGATGCTTTGTTTGTCAACGTGCTTTATATCGTACTGTTGCTTTTAATCATCATCGCGGTCATCGTCGGTGTCATCTATGTGCAGCAAGCTGCCCGGAAGATTCCGATTCAGTACGCCAAGCGTACGGTGAACCGTGCTCCAGTTGGCGGCCAATCGACACACTTGCCGATTAAGCTTAACGCTGCTGGGGTTATCCCAGTTATCTTCGCTGTATCGTTTATGGTGACTCCACCAACGGTTGCAAGTTTCTTGGCAAGTCCGGAAAACGCGACGAAGATTCGTGACATCTTCGACTATACGAGTCCAATCGGTATGTCGATTTATGTAGCGCTCATCATCGCATTTTCGTACTTCTATACATTTGTTCAGGTTAATCCGGAACAGATGGCAGAGAACCTTCAAAAACAAGGCGGATACATTCCTGGTATTCGTCCTGGTAAGCAAACGGAACAATACATCACGAAGATCCTATATCGTCTGACATTCTTCGGCTCACTTTTCCTAGCTGTGATCGCGGTCACGCCAACGTTCTTTATTAAGTTCGCTGGCTTACCGAACTCGGTCCAGATTGGTGGAACAAGCTTACTGATCGTCATCGGTGTAGGTCTTGAGACGATGAAACAGATTGAAAGTCAACTGGTTAAACGACACTACAAAGGCTTTATCCGATAAGGCGGGAGGAAGGGGACCATCCCTTTCCTTTCTGTTGTGTCTATAGAGTCTATAGAAGTGGAGGCTACCGACATGAATCTTGTATTGATGGGCTTGCCGGGTGCTGGAAAAGGGACGCAGGCTGCGAAAATCATCGAAGACTACGCCATTCCACACATCTCGACAGGCGACATGTTCCGCGCGGCGATTAAAGATTCAACACCGCTCGGGCAGGAAGCGAAATCGTACATGGATAAAGGGGAACTCGTTCCGGATGAAGTCACAATCGGCATCGTACGTGAACGTCTCGCCAAAGAAGACTGTGCAAATGGTTTTCTTCTTGACGGTTTCCCACGCACAGTGAAACAAGCAGACGCACTTGAAGTGTTGCTTGCGGATCTAAACAAACAAATCGATCACGTCATTCACATCGGTGTGAATCCAGAAAAACTTGTGCCTCGTTTGACAGGTCGCCGGATTTGCCCAACATGTGGAGCAACGTATCATGTCCTCTACAACCCACCAAAAGTGGACGGAGTATGTGATATCGACGGGTCAGCACTTGTTCAACGTGAAGATGATCAAGAAGAGACGGTTCGCCGTCGTCTTGAAGTCAACGTCGCTCAAGCGCAACCTTTGATTGACTTTTACGCTGAAAAAGGGTATCTTCGTAATTTGGACGGTGATCGTCCGATTAATGAAGTTTACTCCGATGTTCAAGCACTTCTTGGTGGTCAGTAATGATCATTACGAAAGCGCCGCGTGAAATCGACATCATGCGTAAGGCAGGACAAATCGTCGCCCGGACGCATAAAGAGCTTCAAGCTCATATTCGTCCAGGGGTCACAACGGGGCAACTCGATGCGATTGCTGAACGTTATATTCGAAGTCAAGGGGCAACACCATCGTTTAAAGGTTATAATGGATTTACTGGGAGCATTTGTGCGTCAGTAAATGAAGAACTTGTCCATGGTATTCCGGGTGACCGCGTACTCCACGATGGAGACATCATCTCGATTGATATCGGGGCGGAGTATAACGGATATCACGGAGATTCAGCCTGGACATATCCGGTAGGTACAATCTCTGAAGAGACGAAGCGGTTACTTGACGTAACTGAAGAATCTCTGTATAAAGGATTGGAGCGCGCCAAAGCTGGCGTGCACCTGACAGATATTTCGCATGCGATCCAGTCACATGTTGAAGCTGCGAATTTTTCTGTAGTCCGCGAATATGTGGGCCACGGCGTGGGACAAAATTTGCATGAAGATCCGCAAATCCCACATTATGGACCACCGGGGAAAGGGCCGCGCCTGAAAACCGGCATGACTTTGGCGATTGAGCCAATGGTCAATGTCGGGAAACGCTATGTTCGCACGCTATCCGACAATTGGACGGTAGTGACAGTGGACGGTAGCATGTGCGCCCACTTTGAGCACACCATCGCCATCACAGACGAAGGCTACGAGATCTTAACGGTCGATGCAGAGTGAGCTGTGCGCGTTATTGGTGTCACCTTTCTATAAGCCGCTATCCACTCGTGTTTGTGACCGATGATTCTCTCACGGCTACTGTAGAAAGCCCCTAAGCGCTACAAATCGTCTGGGCTCCCAATCAACTTTATAGAGAAAGGGGTATAATTGATGGCGAAACAAGATGTAATCGAAGTGGAAGGTACGGTTATCGAACCGCTTCCAAACGCGATGTTTAAGGTGGAGTTAGAAAACGGCCACACGGTCCTCGCGCACGTCTCAGGGAAAATTCGGATGCACTTCATTCGGATCCTGCCAGGAGATAAAGTAACAGTTGAGTTGTCACCATACGACTTGACTCGCGGACGGATCACATACCGTTTCAAATAAAAACTCCGATTTTTTCAGGAGGAGGTATTCACAATGAAAGTAAGACCTTCGGTTAAACCGATCTGTGAAAAGTGTAAAGTTATCCGCCGTAAAGGCAAAGTAATGGTTATTTGCGAAAACCCTAAGCATAAACAAAAACAAGGGTAATTAAACAAGGAGGTGCACACATGGCACGTATTGCTGGTGTAGATATTCCACGTGAGAAACGCATCGTTATCTCACTCACTTACATCTATGGTGTTGGTAAAACGACTGCTCAGAAAGTCTTGAAAGAAGCTGGTATCTCTGAAGATACTCGTACTCGTGAATTGACTGAAGAACAACTCAACCAACTCCGTGATGGATTAGATAAAGTAAAAGTTGAGGGTGACCTTCGTCGTGAAATCTCACTCAACATCAAACGTTTGATCGAAATCGGTTGCTACCGTGGTGTTCGTCACCGTCGTGGTCTTCCAGTTCGTGGTCAAAACACTAAAAACAACTCGCGTACTCGTAAAGGCCCACGCCGTACAGTAGCGAACAAGAAGAAGTAAGGGAGGGTAAACTAAGATGGCAAAACGTAAACAGAATGTTCGTAGTAAACGTAAAGTCAAAAAGAATATTGAGTCTGGTATCGTTCATATCCGTTCAACATTCAACAACACAATCGTTACGATCACTGACATGCAAGGGAATGCAATCTCTTGGGCAACTGCAGGAAACATGGGCTTCAAAGGCTCACGTAAATCAACTCCATTTGCTGCGCAACTCGCTTCTGAAACTGCTGCGAAAACAGCGATGGATAACGGTATGCGTACTGTAGAAGTTAACGTTAAAGGTCCTGGTGCAGGTCGTGAAGCTGCAATCCGTGCGCTCCAAGCAATCGGTCTTGAAGTAACAGCGATCCGTGACGTAACTCCAGTTCCACACAACGGTTGCCGCCCTCCAAAACGTCGTCGCGTGTAACCCGTCTTGTACTGCAAAGCGGAAATTCGAGTAGACTTTCGTTGATCGTTTGACCAAGCATGGCAGTAGACACGTACACAAGACGGTTGGCGATTGAACGCGATGGCCAACATGACGATATTCAAGGAGGGGTTCAGATGATCGAAATCGAAAAACCGAAGATTGAAACGATCGAATTAAGCGACAACGCTACGTTTGGTAAATTCGTGGTAGAACCGCTTGAGCGTGGATTCGGTACAACGCTTGGTAACTCTTTGCGTCGTATCCTATTATCTTCACTTCCGGGTGCTGCAGTCACTGCAGTCCAAATCGATGGCGTTCTTCATGAGTTCTCGACAATTGATGGCGTTGTAGAAGACGTTACCCAAATCATCTTGAATCTTAAGAAACTCGCCCTCAAAGTTTACTCGGAAGAAGAGAAAACACTTGAGATCGATATCCAAGGCGCTGGCGTTGTCACGGCTGCGAACATTACGCATGACAGCGACGTCGAAATCCTCAACCCAGAACTCCACATTGCAACACTTGCAGAAGGTGCATCACTTCATATGCGTCTGACCGCTCGTCGTGGTCGTGGTTACGTTCAGGCTGAAGATAACAAACGGGACGATATGCCAATCGGCGTCATCCCAATTGATTCCATTTACACGCCAATTCAACGTGTAAACTATCAAGTTGAAAAAACACGTGTCGGTCAAGATGCGAGCTTCGATAAATTGACACTTGATGTTTGGACGGACGGTTCACTCCGCCCTGAAGAAGCAGTGTCACTCGGTGCAAAAATCATGACAGAACACTTAAACATCTTTGTTGGTCTTACGGACGAAGCGCTCCATGCCGAAATCATGGTCGAAAAGGAAGAAGATCAAAAAGAAAAAGTACTTGAAATGACGATCGAAGAACTCGATCTTTCAGTTCGTTCGTACAACTGTTTGAAACGTGCCGGCATCAATACGGTTCAAGAACTCGCGAACAAGAGCGAAGACGAGATGATGAAAGTTCGTAACCTCGGACGTAAATCACTCGAAGAAGTTCAAGCGAAACTCGATGAACTCGGACTGGGCCTACGTAAAGAAGACTAAAACTATTAATTGCACGAAGGAGGGAATCCATCCATGGCATACTCGAAATTAGGCCGTACAAGCTCACAACGTAAGGCACTTTTGCGTGACCTTGCGACTGATCTCATCATCAATGAGCGTATCCAAACTACAGAACAAAAAGCGAAGGAACTTCGTCCAGTCGTTGAGAAACTCATCACTTTAGGTAAACGCGGTGATCTCCACGCTCGTCGTCAAGTTGCATCGTTCGTTCGTCGCGAAGCTGCTGGTCAAAACGAAGCTGGTAAAACACAAGATGCAATCCAAAAATTGTTTGCTGATGTTGCTCCACGTTTTGCTGAGCGTCAAGGTGGTTACACACGTATCATGAAAATGGGACCACGTCGTGGTGACGGCGCAGAAATGGTCATCATCGAACTCGTTTAATTTTTAAATGATTCGGATAAAAGGGCAGTGCGTAACTCGCTTCTGCCCTTTTGTTACAAATGAAATTATTTTGATTTGATGAAGGAGGAGCAGACATGGCAAAGCTGATTGAGTTGGAACAGGTGACCTATCGTTACCCGGAACAAGAACAACCAGCGTTGCAAGATGTCTCTCTGACGATCCGTTCGCAGGAATGGGTCGCCATCGTTGGACACAACGGCTCTGGAAAATCAACGCTGACGAAGCTGTTTAACGGATTGTTGCTTCCTGAACAAGGAACGGTCACTGTCAACGAGATGTTCTCGAGTGCAGTGCCGGAGCAACTGTGGGAGATGCGCCGCGCAATCGGTATCGTCTTTCAAAATCCGGATAATCAATTCGTTGGCACGACCGTGCGCGACGACGTGGCATTTGCCCTCGAAAATTGGGGTGTGCCACGCGAGGAAATGGTTCGTCGTATCGACGACAGTCTAGCGCGCGTTGGCCTTACGGATTTTGTTGATCGGGAACCCCATCAACTATCCGGCGGACAGAAGCAGCGTGTCGCAATCGCCTCGGCGCTTGCGATGCGCCCTGATGTTCTCGTGCTCGATGAAGCAACATCGATGCTTGATCCGATTGCACGAACTGAGGTTATGTCGACCGTTCAAGAATTATATGAACAACATCCGATGGCCGTCGTTGCCATTACGCATGAACTCGACGAAGTCTTACGGGCAAGTCGTGTGATTGTCATGGATGCGGGTCAAATCGTATTAGAAGGAACACCGCAAGAGGTGTTTGCACAATCCGCGTTTCTTGAGCAGATTGGACTGGATGTTCCATTTGTCGTCCGGGTGCAGGAGCAACTTTCGGCACGTGGTCTTACTTATGAGGACACGATACTAGATGAAAGAGACTTGGTGAACCGCTTATGCCAATCTTAATCCAGGAATTGAATTATACGTACCAACTCAATAGTCCGTTTGAACGAGTCGCGCTGCGTGATGTGAATCTTGAGATTCCGTCAGGGGCGCTTGTTGCGTTTGTGGGACATACCGGTTCCGGGAAATCGACACTTGTTCAACATATCAACGGATTGTTAAAACCGACTGCTGGAAAAGTACAGGTCGATGACATCATCATTGAACCAAAACGTAAACAAGATTTAAAAGCGTTACGGAAACGGGTTGGGCTTGTCTTCCAGTATCCGGAATATCAACTGTTTGAAGAAACCGTCTTGAAGGATGTCATGTTTGGTCCGATGAACTTCGGACACGAACCGTCAGAAGCTGAACGTTTGGCGAAGGACGCACTACGTACCGTCGGGCTGGATGAAGTGTTCTGGTCACGTTCACCGTTTGACCTGTCTGGTGGGCAAATGAGGCGTGTTGCGATTGCGGGCGTACTCGCTAGTCAACCAGACGTGTTGATCGTCGATGAACCGACGGCAGGACTCGATCCGCAAGGACGTAAGCAGATGCTTCGTCTGTTCGCTGAGCTTCATGCACAATCCGGGATGACGTTACTGTTAATCACACACGATATGGACCAAGTGCTCGAATATACGAACCGGGTCGTTGTCATGGAAGATGGGCAAGTGGCGTATGATGGAGAACCAATGGGTCTATTCCGTCAAGAAACGTTATTGCGTCAATTCCATCTCGACTTACCCCATGTCTTAGCATTCGCTTGGCAAATGGCGGATCAGTTGAACATCAACCGGCCGACCCTTCAGACAGAAGCCGAATTGATTGAGTGGATTTTGCATGTACGGGAGGGAAGACGATGATCGTTGGCCAACATATACCGGGAACATCGTATTTACACCGTTCGTCTGCTGTCGCTAAAATCATTTTTGCGTTTTGTTTCATTCCGCTCGTCTTTTTGGCCAACAATGCAGCAACCAATCTTTTTTTACTCGTGTTTACATTTTTGGCGCTCGCGAGCAGTAAATTACCGATCCGTTATGTCTTAAAAGGACTACGGCCGATTTTATTTTTAATCGTCTTTACGTTTATCATTCAGCTGCTGTTTACCCGGGAAGGGGCGGTACTGCTCGAATTCGGCTGGTTCAAGATCTACGAAGAAGGGTTACGTCTTGCGATCATCGTCTCGCTCCGATTCTTTTATCTGGTCTCGATCACGACACTCGTCACGCTGACGACGTCACCGATTGAACTGACGGATGCGATTGAGTTGTTACTCAAACCGTTTAAGGTCGTCCGTGTCCCGACGCATGAAATTGCCTTGATGCTGTCGATTTCGCTCCGTTTCCTGCCGACCCTGGCAGAAGAGACGGAGAAGATCATGAAGGCGCAACAGGCACGTGGCGTCGATCTATCGGCAGGACCCATCAAGGAACGGTTGCGGGCCATCATTCCTCTGCTGATTCCCCTGTTCATCTCGGCCTTTAAACGGGCCGAGGATCTCGCGACAGCGATGGAAGCGCGGGGGTACCGTGGTGGTGAAGGCCGAACACGGCTCCGCGAGTCGAAGTGGACAGGGCGAGATACGGGTCTGATGATTCTCCTTGTCGCACTCGGACTCCTTTTAGTTTATTTACGAGGAGGGTTTTGATGCGACGTTTTAAATGTACGATTCAGTATGATGGGACGGACTATTCCGGGTATCAAGTCCAACCGAACGGTCTGACGATCCAGGAAGTGATCGAGAAGACGCTGGAGCGGATGCACAAGCATCCGGTCAAGATCATCGGCTCCGGACGTACAGACGCCCGTGTACACGCTCAGGGACAGGTCATTCATTTTAATACGGAGTTATCGATTGCTCCAGCCAGCATGGTGAAGGCATTAAATACGTTATTACCGGACGATATTCGAATTCGTGATTGTAAAGAGGTCGCTTCTGACTTCGAAGCAAGGTATGATGTAGTAGGGAAAGAATATCGGTACTTCGTGCGTCAGACGGAAGATGCGTTTCGGCGTCATCAATCGGTCTTGATTCCGTATTCACTCGACGTGGCGCAAATTCGTCTGGGATTAGCGTATTTAGTCGGGACTCATGACTTTAGTTCGTTCTGTGTCGCGAAGACAGAGACGGACAATCGTGTTCGGACGATTTATGAGGCGGAACTGATCGAGCAAGGAGACGAACTGATTTTCCGTTTTCACGGAAGTGGTTTTCTCTACAATCAGATTCGGATCATGGTCGGCACGTTGCTTGATGTCGGACGCGGGCGTTTTGCTCCGGAAGACATCAAACGAATGCTCGAAGCGAAGGATCGAAACGTCGCTGGTGTGACGGCACCACCGCACGGGTTATACCTTTGGGAAGTTTTCTACCCAGAGTCTAAAAAAGGCATTTGACATTAGCCGCTAAAAAACATACAATGTTTATTGGCATTTCATTTATTATGAAACCACAATCTTAGCCCCGTACACCTAAGATTCTGATAGATTCAAACAGTGAATAAATGAAAAATCAAAAAAGAAATTTTTAAATTCCTTAGGAGGTATTTTACATGCGCACAACTTTCATGGCGAAAGCTACTGATGTAGAACGCAAATGGCTCCTTATCGACGCAGAAGGCAAAACACTCGGTCGTCTTTCGAGCGAAGTGGCTTCACTTCTCCGCGGTAAGCACAAACCTACGTTCACACCACACGTTGACTGTGGGGATCACGTTATCCTCATCAACGTTGAGAAAATCGTATTAACTGGTAACAAACTCGACAAAAAGGTCTACTACCGTCACTCTGGTCATCCAGGCGGCTTGAAGCAGACTGTCGCACGCGACTTACTCGCTAACAAACCTGAGCGTATGCTTGAACTCGCGATCAAAGGGATGCTTCCAAAAGGTAGCCTCGGTCGTCAAATGTTCAACAAACTCCACGTTTACGCTGGAGATACTCATAAGCAAGAAGCACAACAACCAGAAGTTTACGAACTTCGCGGTTAATACGAATTTAGGAGGAACTACACGATGGCAGATGTACGTTACTACGGCACTGGTCGCCGTAAAAGCGCGGCAGCTCGCGTTTTCCTCGTTGCTGGAGACGGTAAAGTCACAGTTAACGGGCGCGATATCAGCGAATACTTCGGTTATGAAACTTTAATCATGACTGCAAAAGAACCACTTGTACTCACAGAAACAGAAGGCAAATACGATATCATGGTAACGGTCAAAGGCGGCGGCTTCACTGGTCAAGCAGGCGCAATCCGTCACGGTATCTCACGTGCTCTTCTTCAAGCGGATCCAGACTTCCGTGGCACACTTAAAGCTAAAGGTTTCCTCACACGCGATGCTCGTATGAAAGAACGTAAAAAATACGGTCTTAAAGCAGCACGTCGTGCACCTCAGTTCTCAAAACGTTAATCGTTTTTACCTCTCATCCTTACGGGTGGGAGGTTTTTTTGTTTGAAAAAGACCGCTTCTTGACCGGAAATGGTCAAAAAACGGTCTATTGTTCAGGATGTACGACGTCGGATGGTTCGGATGAGGAATAAAAGTGCCATCAAACCAATGAATGTCAGCGGAATGCTCCACAGGAAAAGATCCTTTAAAAAAGAAATAGGATCGTACTCCGTTTGTGAACCGACCTGACCGACAAATGATGTATCCTGACTTAACACGGTGCTGTTCTCAGGGAGAGCGGGCTGATAAGTCGCGTTCGCTTCATGGACCGCATAAAAGTAGATCGCATAACCCATATGTAAGAGAACGGTCAAGACACCCGCAACGGCTAAAATCTTTTTCATCAAAAAACTCCTTTTTCCGAATGAATTGTGAGAACAAGTCCACCGTCAAGTATACCGGATTCCGTTTTCGGGAACAGATGAGAAAGGAGTGTGGTGAAAGATGACAGTATCAGTCAGTTGGTTGCTTGAACGAGCCAATCGGAAACTAAATGTTCCGGGACTCTCGCCGGAAGTCGCCCGAAAGACACGTCAAGTCATCCGGGAGCTCCATGTCAAAGGCATTTATGTCGGCGTCGCCCAAGGATTCCGTTCCTATGCCGAGCAGGAGAAGCTCTATGCGCAAGGACGCACGGCTCCGGGTGCAATCGTCACGAATGCCCGCGGCGGACAATCGAATCATAACCGGGGCATTGCTGTTGATCTGTTTCAGTATTCGATGGACGGGGCAGAGGCGATCTTTAATACCGATGCTAACTTTCAACAAATCGTCCTAGCGATGAAACGACAAGGTTTCTCCTGGGGCGGGGATTGGGACGGATTTAAGGATTATCCACACTTTGAATTAAACAAATCAACGACGGATGCCTTAGTTCCGTATCCGGGTCAACCCCTTTATAGAGGGGCGGTCAACATGAACAGTCGGGACATCGAGCGGATTCAACGCGCTGTCAAAGCGACGGTCACAAAACGATTTGACGCCGAGACGGTTGAAAAGGTCCGTGCCTATCAAACGCGTCAAGGATTAGCAGTCGACGGGGTCGTCGGCCCCGCAACGTGGAATCGTATGTTTTAAAGACAAGGGATCTTCTTTTTGCGGTAGCGAAGAGGACGATCTCTTTTTTTAGGCATCGTCAACGTAGGTTCTTCCAAGTCGACAAGGAAATGTCATCCTTTCCGAGTCGAAATGTGCAAGCGCTATCTTATTTTTGTTATACTGAAATGGATTAAATCGAACGTTCTCAGGGGGAAGGCACTATGTTGAATGAACAAGAAATTCGCGAGGTGGTTGGTAAGCTCGTCGATCCGACGATTGACCGCTCGCTTACAGATACGAACGGGATTCGGGATGTCCGCATCAAGGGAGACTATGTCAGTCTCAAGATTGCGCTAGCACAAGCAGGAACCGGTGAACAGTTGACGTTACAGCAACAGATCGTCAAAGAGTTAAAAGAAAAAGGATTCAAGACAGTTGGTTTACGTTTTGAGGCACTCGGTGATCACGGCATCCAAGCCGCGACAACACCATCGATCCTCAAACCAGACTCAGGGACGACGTTCATCGCGATTGCTTCCGGTAAAGGGGGCGTCGGAAAATCGACGGTATCCGTCAACTTAGCGGTTGCCTTGGCACGTGCAGGGAAGAAGGTCGGCTTGATCGACGCGGATATCTACGGATTCAGCGTTCCGGATATGATGGGAATCGAAACACGTCCGACTGTCGTCAATGACCGGATCGTGCCGCCTGAACGTTTTGGGGTCAAAGTCATTTCGATGGGCTTCTTCGTCGAAGACAACGCACCTGTCATCTGGCGTGGTCCGATGCTTGGGAAGATGTTAAATAATTTCTTCTCAGACGTCGAGTGGGGCGAACTGGATTATTTATTGCTTGATTTACCTCCAGGCACAGGCGACGTGGCGCTCGATATCCATTCGATGTTGCCGAGCTGTCAGGAACTGATTGTCACGACACCACACGCGACCGCAGCATTCGTTGCAGCACGCGCCGGGGCGATGGCAATCAAAACGAACCACCGCCTGCTCGGTATCATCGAGAACATGGCGTATTTCGAAAGCAAGACGACAGGTGAAAAAGAGTATGTCTTTGGTTCAGGTGGCGGAGAGAAGTTGTCAGAAGCGTTAAAAACAGATATTCTAGCTAAGATTCCACTTGGTCAGCCGTATGCGAATGAGACGGACTTCGCACCGTCGATCTATCGTGACGGTCATCCATTTGAAACACACTATAATGAACTCGCAACGCGTGTCATCGAAAAAGTAGAGGGATAAAAATGAAGACTAGAGGATTTTTGAAGCTGTTTTGGATGACGCTCCTGATCGGGACGCTCGCCGGCTTCGTGTTTAACCTTGTCGCTGAACCAGGATATGTCCGGAATCAATCGATTAGCGGATATGTCACAGCACTGGCTTACAGTAGTACATGGACTGCAATCAGCTTGATGGGATTCTTTTCATACCTGATCCTTCACCGGGTCGGACTGGATATCTTCCGAGGGGCTAAGCTCTGGGATCGGGTCCAAATCGTCTTGATTGCATTTGCCTTATTCGACGGGATCTATTTACGGGGATTGGCATTCGGATTCGAAAAGACGAATCTATACATCGGGGAAATGGTCGTGTTATTAATCATTGCGTTTTTTGTCGCTCGAACAAAAGCACGAGAGACGAACTTCACGGCATTCGTGCCGACGTTATTTTTGATGACGGTCATTACATTGATTGAATGGGTTCCGGCACTTCAGGCGACGCAAGACAAGCGGATGTTATGGGCGGCACTTGCCACGTTACTCGTTTGTAATGCGTATCAAATTTTGATGTTGCACCGCTTGCAGGAAAAACCGGCTGTAGCCAAGGCACCTTCTGGAAAAAGAGCATAAACGAAGAGTCACCGTTCTAACAAAATCATCTGTTAGAACGGTGACTCTCTTTTTTTAATATTTTTTTAGAAAAACAGTTGACGGGAAAAAGCAGAGTTGATATATTAATACATGTCGCTGAGGCACACGCCACACAGACACGTTAAAAACGAAAAATAACTTATAAAAAAGTCATTGACACCAGTTAATACTTTACTGTAAGATTTAAAATTCGTCAAACGACATATCGGACTTTGAAAACTGAACGATGAGGCAAAAAACGTATCTTCGGATACAAACAATGAATGAAGCGCAAGCTTCGTCAACGTGACTCCGGTCACAACAACGAGCAAGTCAAACACTTTATGGAGAGTTTGATCCTGGCTCAGGACGAACGCTGGCGGCGTGCCTAATACATGCAAG
>NZ_JACSMT010000018.1:0-53956 GCF_018618815.1 Exiguobacterium sp. s128
TCAATGGGAGACCGCGAAAATGTCTCAACTGGAAAACTGCATACGAGGTCTTCACGGAAGAAGTGTTGCACTTAATTTGACAAACCGTCTTACAAAAAAACCTCCCGAGCTATCGACTCGAGAGGTCAAAAATCCTTGGGAGGAAGTTTTCTTAGTAGACGCCAACTGCATCAAATGATTTTGCTGCTGCTGTTGCTTCTGCACTTGTTGAACCGTAAAGATCTTTTGCTGACTGAATGACTGCCGCACGAAGTGAGCTGAAGTTCGAGTTCGGAGTCAAGTAGACGTTAAGCGCACGGTAGTAGATCGCACCAAGTTTCGGTACACCGATTCCTGTAACGGATACATTGTAGAATGTGCCGCCGTTTGCAAGGAGGTACGCTGATTTGTTGACGATACCAGAGTTGGTGTGGACACCACCGTTATCTTGCGTTCCTGTGTAGCGTTTTGAGTAGTGGTCTGGATCACCGTAAGCTGCCGGGTTCGACATTGAACGGAGTGCGTCACCGCTGACACCTGGTGTATAGATGTCTTCACCAACGAGCCAGTCGAAGTTTGATCCGACAGAGTACTCGGCAACCGTACCCATGATATCGGAAACCGCTTCGTTGATCGCCCCAGATTCATTTTGATAGACGAGACCAGCTGTGTATTCTGTGACAGCGTGTGTCAATTCGTGCGCAACGACGTCAAGTGCACCAGAGAGAGCGACGAATGTTGTTCCGTCTCCATCACCGTAAACCATCTTCGTTCCATCCCAGAATGCGTTGTTGTAGCTTGTTGAGTAGTGGACGGTAGAGTTGAGTGCAGCACCTGCGTTGTCATAACTGTTCCGGCCATATGTGTTCTTATAGAAATCATATGTTTTAACAGCGTTAACTTGTGCACTGACAGCAGCGCGGTCATACGTCGCATTGAAGACGTTATCAACATCAGACCAGAGTGTACCTGGAAGTGAGGTCCGATTTTTCGCATCGTACGTGTAGATGCCTTTACCACGTGTCGAATCTTGAAGATAGTAATAAGAACCGCTCTTCACTGTATTGAATGTCGCGCTTGTTCCAAGAACTGTCGTACCTGTACCTACTGAAGTTGTTCCTGTGACAGTGTTAACAGGTTTTGCATGCACAAGTTGATCGTATTTATTAAGTACTTTTCCTGAATTCGCATCGATGAAGTACGTCCAGCGTGACGGCTCTTTGCCGGCGAGGACAGTTGATGTGACTTTGTAAGCATAGACTGCGTCATTTTTTACAGGATAGATGACGAGTTCAGCTTTTGGAGCCACTTCGAATTCAGTTGCCTTGATTGCTTTTTTGTATAGTTTGAGTGCTTTCTTTTCAGAGATGGTAGCTTTTTTAGCAAGACCTGGTTTCCCTTTGACGTCAACGGCGTCGTTGACGACTGCTTTTAATGTACCGTCTTTCGCAACGTTACCGACGACGACACTACCGAAGACCGGGACGCCATCCACTTCTTGTTGGAGACGTACGATGTTAGAAGATCCATCTTTTTGGACATCTTGGACAGAGAAATCACCTTTTTTGTTGACGTACTTTTTAACGATCGATGCAGCGGGTTCTGATGAAGCTTTCGTCAGCTTACCAGATTGAAGACCTTCTGCTCCGACGACTGTAGGAACGACAAGTACACTTGCGACAAGCGATGTAGCGAGAAACTTTTTCAAAATAAATCGCCTCCTTGTTTGGGTTGAGTCTAACTATGCCAAAGAAAAGGAAAAGCGAGAATAAGCCGTTCGTATTAATTAGAATTTTCTGAATATAGTACTTAATACCTGCACTGAATAGTTAAGTGACAGAAAAACATGGAAGATGACATCAAAAAAACCGCTTCAGACAGCGGTTTTAGAGAATTCTTTGATAGAGATGATGTGTCTTGTCACGTGTCTCGTCGATCTTGAAATCAAGAGGATCGAGTGTGATTCCTTGTTTTTGAGCAAACCGTTGAATCTTTTCAAACGACTTCCAAATCTCAATATCAGGACCTTCATGTTTCCAAAACACATAACGGGCCGACGGAACATGGTGTCCTTTCATCCCTTTTGGCACACGGTCGAGTGAAGCGACAGGGAGTCCAATACATTGTGTGTGTGTCGTTCCACGTTGACCAAGTGATACATCGAGCGGATAACTACCCGGCTCAGCAGGAATTTCATGTGAGCGACGGGAGAACTCACGCCATAGTTCCGGCATCAATGTATGCAATTCATTTTCTTCGCAAGTCAGACCAAGACCGATGACATATAGTTCGTGACGATCCACAATTTTTGGATGCATGAGAAACTCCTTTCGTGAAAATCAAGAGGCTGTGGTGATGGAACGTCTTTTCAAGTCCAGAAACAGTTGGGTAAAGGAAGCGTCCCACTGCGTCCCACTACCTTCTTCTAAGATGGCCAGTGCGCGTTCGACAGGCATTCCTGTACGGTAGGGACGATCGGATGTCATGGCATCATACGCATCGGCAATTGCCATGATGCGTCCGAAGACGGGAATCGCTTCACCGGCTAATCCTTCTGGGTATCCTTTTCCATCGTAGCGTTCATGGTGATACTTTACCCCAGGAAGAATCGGTTGTAACTTCATCGGGAGATGAACTTGCGATAAAATGTGGACACCGATGACGGGATGTTGTTTGATTTTGTCGAATTCTTCCTCGGTCAATCGTCCTTCCTTCAACAACACATCATCCCGAATCCCAATTTTCCCGATATCGTGCAAGAGTGCTGATTTACGTAACAGCTCGATCTGCTCGTCGGGTAAACCAGCAGCACGGGCGATTTCAACCGAATATTCGGATACACGAAGAGAATGCCCGGCCGTATAAGGATCACGTGCATCGAGTGTGGCGGCAAACAAGGTGAACAGACTATCGAGCAGCTGCTCGTTTTCTTGATCGCGTCCTTGAATCCCTTCAACCATCAAGTTAAATCCGCCGATCAGTTGAGAGAACTCGTCAGAAAAAGGATTGGCGATCGTATTCAATCGTCCGGACTCGATTTGTGAAACACCTTCCTGTAAAGCCAATATCGGTTTTTGGATATTTTCATATAGAAGCAGGCTGCAAAATGTCGCAAGACATAGAATGACGATCAAGATCAGGGTCGACCAACTCCAATAGGACCGTAAACTCTCATTTTCCGTCAACTGGACAGCAGAGGCGAGAACGAACAATAAAATTGGAAAAACACCAATGATGAGTGTGCTGATCAACATTTTTTGACGGAGACTGACGAAGTCTTTTTTGGTCAAGATAAGCTCACCATAACCACGTGCCTTGGTTTGAGTCGTTAACTCGGCTAACATTGCTTCCGTCACACGATACGTCAGGAAAAATTCAATCAAGGCATGCAAAATCGCAACGAGTATCGCGCCGAAACAAGCAAGCCCGATTAAGTAATACGGCATATCGAGCCAACCGAAGTAAATCGAAAGAGCCGTTAATACCGATGAAGGAATCGATAAGCCCAAAAAGTGAGGACCGAGAATCCGCTTGATCGTCAATAATGGAAAACGATGCGTCGTCCGAAACGCAGCAGACAGTTGTTCCTGACTGGGGACGGATGTCTGAAAGACGTGATACAGCGGACGCATATGTTTTCGATAGACCGTATATTCGAAGCTGAACATCAAAATGACGGAGAGGGTCATGATGGCCAGCAAAATTACGCGCTCCCGTATATCAAATGTCAGTGTTTCAAAAATGAACAGACAACCGACACCAAACACGGCGACGAATGAGCCGATCAGATAGTTCTTTAGCAGTTGTCGTTCGAATTTTTGTAGCGGTGTCATAAGGTTCCTCCTTTAGGGATAAGTGATGTTTTTAGCGTATCGCGGTAGCAGGATGCAATCTTCTTTATTTTAGAAATAAGGGCAAGGATGAATGAACGTTTATTAACATTATCGGCAAATTTCCGTATAAATGAACTAAATTCCAAAAATAGGTATAGTTACAAAGTACTAATTGTTCAAAAAGTAATTGATTAACCAACTAAAACAACATATGATTTGAATATTCAGAAAAGTTATCTCAGTCATGCTTTTCACTACTACATAGGGGGTCAGTTCACGTGGGAAAAAAGAAACAGCTTAGCTTAGCCGTCTTGTCCGGAATTACGGCAGCCGCTTTTGCCGTTGGTCCAGTTTTACCTGGTGGGAAGGTAAAATCTGTTGAAGCTGCTGAAAAATCAGTAGCCGGCGCACCGATGGATTTAAATACGGTTGATCAGGAACGTTTATTGAAAGTATTGGAAAAACGTGGGGTCGTCTCAAAAGCAGCATCTGCAGCTGAAAAACAAAAGGCGGTTCAAAAATATCTTGATAAAAAGGCAAACGGGAAACCGGAAGCAGATCATGATCATGAGTCGGAAAAAGAAGCGAAATTTGATCAAAAAACAAAAGACTTCTTGACGAAACAAAAAGAGCAGCTCGCAAAACAGCTCGCTAAAAATCATAACAATTACAAAAAAGGGAAAAAAGATGGGTTTGTCAAAGTCGATAAAGCCAAACAAGCGACTTATAATGGCTCTACTCGGACAGATGAAGTACTCGTTCTACTCGTTGAGTACAATGACTTCAAGCATAACAACGTCGTCCAAGAAGAAGGCTACATGTATTCAAAGGATTTCAACCAAAAACATTATCAAGACTTAATGTTTGGTGATAAAGAATTTGAACTATTTAATGGCGACAAGGTCAAGACGTTCAAACAATACTATGAAGAACAGTCTGGTGGTAGCTACTCTGTTGATGGTACCGTCTCGAACTGGTTGACGGTTCCAGGGACGGCAAAAGACTATGGTTCAGATAATCCTAAAGGTGGTAACGATAACCTTCCGGGAGCAAAAGGACCACGGGGTCTCGTCAAGGATTCATTGAATGCAGCGGTCAAATCAGGAATCAATTTAGCAGACTACGACAAATTTGATCTATACGATCTCGATGGAGACGGTGAATTGAACGAACCGGATGGCCTTGTCGATCACTTGATGATCATCCATGCGGGTACGGGACAGGAAGCCGGTGGTGGTACGCTCGGTGACGACGCAATTTGGTCACACCGCTGGACACTCGATGGTGTTTATCCGGTTGCGAACACGACTTCAAACTCGACGAACTGGGGCGGCAAGATGGCAGCCTATGACTACACAGTTCAACCAGAAGATGGAGCAGTCGGAGTCTTCGCACACGAATTCGGTCATGATCTTGGGCTTCCAGATGAGTACGATACACAGTACACAGGTCAAGGCGAGCCGGTTGCCTCATGGTCGATCATGAGTGGTGGTAGCTGGAACGGAAACATTGCCGGAACAGAACCAACCAGTTTCTCACCACAAAACAAGGAGTTCTTCCAAAATGTGATGGGCGGAAACTGGGCGAACATTCAAAACGTCGATTTTGATTCGCTCTCAAAAGCAGGAACGGCTTCATACCTGGATCAAAGTGTCACGAAATCTAAAAATCCAGGCATCATCAAAGTGAACTTGCCGAAAAAACCGGTCAAAGGGATTGCACCGGCATTCGGTAAAAAATATTATTACAGCACAAAAGGGAACGATCTCCATACGTCCATGACATCACCTGAATTCGATTTGACGGCAGCAAAAGCTGCGAAATTTGATTACAAAGCCTACTTCGATGTCGAATTTGACTATGACTTCTTGAAAGTCACGGCAACAGCTGACGGCGTATCAAAAGTTATCGATGTGATTGGTGACGAAGATACGGATGGCGATCAACGTGCCGAATCTTCAAAAGGTGCATGGGTCGACAAATCATACGACCTCAGTGAATTTGCCGGCAAAAAAGTCACATTGACGTTTGACTACACAGGGGATGCCGGTCTTGCCCTTGACGGTTTTGCGCTTGATAACGCAAAATTGACAGTCGACGGAAAAGTCGTCTTTGAAGACGATGCAGAAGGCACACCGAAGTTTAAATTAGACGGTTTTGTCGCTTCGGATGGTTTCAGCTATGCAGATAACGCCTACTACCTCGAATGGCGGAACTATGCAGGCTCAGATAAAGCACTTGAGCATGCACGTGGTGTCAAATACAACACAGGTCTTGTCGTCTGGTATGCTGATAACAGCTTTACGGATAACTGGGTTGGTGTTCACCCGGGTGAAGGATTCCTCGGTGTCGTCGATTCGCACCCTGAAGCAATCGTTGGAACGCTCAAAGGACAACCGGTCGTTGCAGGAAGCACACGTTACCAAATCGCGGATGCTGCTTTCAGCTATGATAAAGCACCGGCTTGGGTCATCGATTCTCCGACACGTGGTCTGTATGACTACAAAGGACTTGCTGGTGTCACGACGTTTAATGATTCAAAATCGTACATCAATCAGTTGATCCCGGATGCAGGAAAACTGCTCCCGAAAAACGGTCTTCAAATTCAAGTCATCGGTGAAGCGAAAGATAACTCTGCTGGAGCGGTCTGGATCCATCGTTAAGTAAAATAAGCAGATTCGGAGTGCTCCGAATCTGCTTATTTTTTTTGTGTGTGAAGTGGTATGAATTGGGAAAAAACTGGTCAGACAACTTGACTTTTAAAGCGCAATCATTTTATACTAACGGTAGCTTAATATTGTTATTGTCACTACTGATTCACATCGCGTCACGAACAATCTTTTCGTCGCTCCATGTATTTCGGGACAATAATGAATTTCTTTCATATGCCTTGCATATGTATTAAGTAATTTATTTTTGGAGGTTGTTCCCATGAACACAGGTAAAGTAAAATGGTTTAACGCAGAAAAAGGTTTCGGTTTCATCGAAGTTGAAGGCGGAGAAGACGTATTCGTACATTTCTCAGCAATCACTGGTGAAGGGTTCAAATCACTTGACGAAGGTCAAGAAGTTGAATTCGAAATCACTGAAGGCGCACGTGGAGCACAAGCTGCTAACGTCGTAAAACTTTAATCTTAACTATTCAATCGTCCTTTTTCGGAAGGGCGATTTTTTTTAATGATTTAATATCTTGAATTCAAGATATTTGTGCGTTATACTGACGATACAAACTACAAATCAAGAAAAGGACGTGGCAACTATGGAATTACTTGGTATTCATCATGTGTCGATTTTAACAGGAATGGCAGAGCGGAATTATCAATTTTATACACAAGTATTAGGGATGCGTCTTATTAAAAAAACGGTCAATCAGGATGATACGACGTCATATCATCTCTTTTACGGCGATGCAGAAGGGAATCCGGGAACGGACCTGACGTTTTTTGATATCCCACATCTAGGGACGGGTGTTCCGGGTGCATCGAGTATCTCTTCAACCTCCCTCCGTGTCAAAACGACGGCATCGCTCACATTTTGGGCAGAACGTTTTGAACAACAAGGTATCGATCATGATGGCATCATCGAACGGGCAGGTCGACAGACGCTGGCGTTCCGCGATCAGGAAGGAACCCGGTTGATTCTCGTCGCAGAAGACGGTGAAGAAGGCGTAGCGGGCGGTGTGCCTTGGAAACACGATGAGATTCCAGTAGAACATGCCATCGTCGGATTAGGTGCCGTGACGTTGACAGTCAATGATCCAGCACCAACAGCACTCGTCTTGACAGAAGTGCTTGGCTTTAAAAAAATCGGAAGTTATCCTTCACTTACCGGTGATTTTGCAGAAATCGAAGTCTATTCGACGGGTCAAGGCGGAATCGGAGCGGAAGTCCATCTCGAAGCGCGACCGGACCTTGACCGGGAACGACTCGGACGGGGCGGAGTCCATCATGTCGCGTTCCGTGTTCCGAACAGTGAAGAATATGATTTGTGGGTGGAACGACTGAATCAGTATCGTCTGCCGAACTCTGGAAAAGTCGATCGTCATTATTTCCAAGCGCTCTATTTCCGGGAACCGAACCATATCTTATTTGAGTTATCGACGGATACACCAGGATTCGCAACGGACGAATCGGTCGAGATGCTGGGTGAGACACTGGCTCTTCCACCGTTCCTCGAACCAAAGCGTCAAGAAATCGAAGCGCGACTCCGCCCACTCGAAATCTGACAATCCTGTGACACCGCTCACAGACCGAGTAACGTCCCGTATACTAAAGACAGTAAAGAGGAAAAAGGAGTGACGGGATGTTAGGAACTACGTTAGGTCAATTTCGATTGATTGCTGTATTAGAGGGGATTTCATTTTTAATCCTGTTGTTGATTGCGATGCCGTTGAAGTATATGGCAGGCATTCCTGAAGCTGTTTCAGTCGTCGGTGCGATGCATGGTGTATTGTTCGTCATGTATGCGTTATGGCTCGCCGTCGTTAAGTTTAAGTACCGTTGGTCATTCCTAAAGGCTGGAATTGCTTTTATCGCATCGTTCATTCCGTTTGGTACGTTTGTACTCGATCGAAAGTTAAAACAGGAAGCAACGAACGCGTAAATTGTGTATACTAGTAAAAGCACGGCTGTGGATAACTGTTTTTGTCTATTCGAAGCAGGTTATCCACAGCTTTTTTCTGTGGATAATTTTTAGGAGGATACTATGTCAACATTTGAAGCGTTACACATTCAAGAACTATGGGTTAAAAAATTACAAAAACAAGGTATCAAGCAACCAACACCGATTCAGGAACAAGCTATTCCGCATTTACTGGCGGGACGTGATTTAATAGGAAAAGCACAGACCGGTACAGGAAAGACACTTGCCTTCTTGTTACCGATTCTCGAACAAATCGATTTAGACAACAAAACCGTCCAAGCCTTGATCGTCGCACCGACACGAGAACTCGCACGCCAGATTGCGGATGAGACACACAAGTTGATCCGGAACATGGAAGACGTACGTGCCCTTGCCGTATATGGTGGGCAAGATGTCTTTAAACAAATCCAACGTCTCGGCCGGATGCCACAAATCATCATCGGGACACCTGGACGAATCTTGGATCACGTCGGCCGGGGGACACTTGATTTGAGTGACTTGAAGACGCTTGTCTTGGATGAAGCCGATCAGATGCTCCAAATCGGATTTTTACCGGAAATCGAAGATATCATCGCATCAGCACCGGTTGATCGTCAGTTCGTCATGTTATCGGCGACGATGCCACCAAAAGTCGAACAGCTGGCGAAAACGTATCTCCGTGATCCGATTGAAGTCCAAGTCGAATCAGAAAAAGTAACCGTCGATGCAATCGAACAATTTGTCGTCGAGACGACGGATCGCCGGAAACAGGCGACGCTTCGGACGATGCTTGACGAGATGCGTCCCTATGCGGCGATCATCTTCTGCCGGACACAACGCCGGGTCAGCAAGTTGAACGAAGAATTACAGATGCAAGGATATCCGACGGATGAATTACATGGTGGATTGACACAAGGTAAACGTGAAAAAGCGATGGCAAAGTTCTATCAAGGCAAAACACCGTTCTTGATTGCGACCGATGTCGCCTCACGTGGTCTGGATGTAACGGGAGTCACGCATGTCTTCAACTATGATCTACCGGACGACGCGGAAAGTTATGTCCACCGGATTGGTCGGACAGGACGCGCCGGCAACGATGGTGTCGCCATTTCGATCGTCACACCAAAAGACGGACGGACCTTCCGTGATATGGAACGGGAACTTGGTGTCGACGTGACACCAATCGTCGTCGAATTATCAGACGAGATGATTCGTGCGCAGCATGACCAAAGCAAAGGGACGAAAGAACCGGCTGAAGGTCGTGGTAATACACGCCGTTCGACTAATCGTCGCCCGGGACGTACGCACCGTAAATAAGACGAGAAATGCCCTCTTATCCACAAGCTTCATGGATGAGAGGGCATTTTTTTATTTGGCATAGACCATCTGTCCACCGAGATGACCCGTATAGGCAAGCAAGCCGCTTCCGACGACCGCTATGAGCAAACTCAGCATGAGCATTGTTTTTTTGTTGGAGCGGTAGCCGAGCAACAGGAGAACAAAAGCGGCTCCAAAGGCAATGAGGCTGAACAATGCGAAATTTTCATGATTCGCGATGGCCGTATGCGTCGCACTGCTGAGGTTGGCTTCTGCATATTCTTCTGCTCCGTCGCCAGATAAATAAGCAGCGACGCCGGACAGGAGACCGGCAAATAAAGTAATCAAGGCAAACAGTTTAGCTTGTACCCATTTCAGACTGAATACCAACAGAATCGTTGCAAATAATAAAAGAGCGATTGGCGCATGTACAAGTAATGGATGAAGCGGTACACCGGCTAACATAAAAAGACCTCCTCGGTAAGTATTAAGAACATACTGTTACTTTACCTGAGCTATCTGACAGTTAGCTGACGGACAATCAAGGAGTTGGAAAAAGAATCGTAAAACGAGTTCCTTGGTGCAGGGTCGACTCCAAGAGAATCGTGGCTCCGTGCGCTTCAGCAATGGAACGGGCAATCGCAAGACCGAGACCCGTACCTGATCCGTGTCGCGCATGGTCTCCACGGAAAAACCGTTCAAACACCTTATCCTGATTTTCTGGGGGAATCCCGATTCCTTGATCGGCAATCATCAACCGGACATCGGATGGCGTTTGTTGTAGCGTCACCTCAATATCGGCATCACTATAAGCGACCGCATTTTCCAAAAAGATGGTCAACAGACGGATCAACTGGTTCGAATCCCCCTTTACTAATAGGCCTGGAGCGACGTCAAGGTGGAGTGTACGACCGACTACTGTATGACGGAACCGGTCAGTGGTTTGTGTAACGAGTGTACTCAAATCAAGTGATGACATCGGACCCGGGTGACCTTCCCGGGCAAGAAGCAGCAAGTCGGAAACTAAGTATTGCATCGATGCCGTTTCTGCTTTTAAATCCGATAAAATCGTTTTCCCTTCCGTGCTCAGTGGTTCTGTTTCAAGCAACTCAATTCCGCTGTATAAAATCGTCAACGGTGTGCGTAATTCATGCGAGGCATCCGACGTAAACCGTCGTTGTCGATCAAACGCCTGCTGGACCGGTAGAACCGAACGGCCGGCCAAGACATAACTGATGCCCATCAGAACGAGTGTAGAAAGAACCGTAATACCAAAAAGCATCGCGATTAAACGTTGCAGCGTATCTTCTGTCGCGGAGATATCCTTCATCAAGACAATCAAACCGTTTTCATCCGTGTTGCGTTGATACAGCAAAAAATGTCGATCTTCTAGTTCGAGCTTTTGTGTTTCCGTGTCAGAAGAAACGAAGCGGTCAATTGTTTTTTTAGAGAGATCATCCGGGAGGCGTGCATATCGTTCTGTGCCGTCGGAATCAAGAATTTGAAAAAAGATGGGATCACGAATCAACCGATCTTCGCCATGTTCGATTCGTTCAAACAGTTCCCGGTCGGAAACCGATTTTAATTGATTCAACTCGGTCTGATCCAGCAGGCGAGCCGTCGTGAAATAAACACCTAATAAGATCAAGATCAGCAACAGCAAAAACGTGCCACTGAACAATAACGTCAGACGTTTTCGAATCGTCTCAAGCATGGGGACCACCAAGGCGGTAACCAAAACCACGGACCGTTTTGATCAGCGAGGGGGCACCAACAGCCTCTAATTTTTTTCGCACAAGTCGGACGAGTGCATCGAGGGCATTATCGGTAATGTCAGCCCCGATTCCCCAGACGACCTCGATGATCAATTCACGTCCCATGACTTGTTCCGGACGACGGAGGAGCAACGATAAAAATTCGAACTCACGTCGCGTCAAGTCAAGGGGGTGCTCGGCATACGCAATCGTTTGTGTCGTAATATCGAGTTCAAGTCCCTGATAGGAAACAAGCGAGACAAATGCTTTTTTTTGACGGCGGCTCAGTGCCCGGAGTCTGGCCAAAAGTTCGTTTGCCTGAAACGGTTTAACGAGGTAGTCATCGGCACCGCTGTCAAGACCATGGACCAAATCAATTTCCGTATCGCGTGCCGTCAGCATGAGGATCCCGCCTTCAAAGCGTTCTCCACGTAACTCGGTTGCGACTTCGATGCCACTTTTGTACGGCATCATCCAATCGAGGACAAGTAAGTCATATCGAAACGTCTGGCATTGTTCGAGCGCCTGGATTCCGTCGTGTGCGACATCGACTTGATAACCGGCACGTTCGAGATGGAGGCGTAACATTTTAGCGAGACGCTCATCGTCTTCTGCAATCAAAATCCGCATCTTGATTCCTCCCGTTCTGTATTTTTTCTTATTATCCCATAGTTGGTATCAGCTAGTTGTCAGTTTTTATCGTTACAGTAAAGATAACAGGAAACGAGAGGAGAGGAAAAAGGTGAAACCAAAACCAGTTGCAAAATGGATTGTTGGGTTAAGCAGTAGTATCTTTTTAGGTCTTGCAATCGGACAGTTGAGTGTCGCTTCGGGTGACCAACCAACGAATCCGGTGAAGACCGGCGATTCGTATTCCGATGAGACGACGATTCCGACTCAACCCTCTCAAGGCGATGACGATGAGTGGGGAGAATCGGAGGATGAGGATGGATATTACGAAGCGGAAGATGAGGATGAAGCATGGCAAAGCAATGACACATCCGGATTTGACCAGCCGAGTGGTGGAAGTGATGGACAATCCAGTCATTCGAAATAGGAGGTGAACTATATGGATCGTCAATTGTACTCGATGCACAATATCATTCGTTTCGTCACCGATCAACCGATTTTAGATAAGGAGTGGCAAGCCATCCATCACTTTTTTCAATATGTCGATCGTCAGTGGTCCCGCTTTGATCCGGCAAGTGAGATCAGCCGGTTGAACCGACTGTTGATTGGTCAATCGTTGACGGTGTCCTTACCACTGGCGCGCTTATTACAACGTGCGATTCGTTATTTTGAGCAGACGGAACATTACTTTTCGCCCTTCCTACTGGAACAACAATATGCCAATGGGTATGATCGATCGTTTCCCTTCCACGCTGCGACCGAAATCGAAGGAACGGTCCCGCCTGACATCAGCCCGTTTCTGGTAGAAGGATGCGAAGTGACACGAGTCGGTGGTGGTTCGATTGATTTAGGCGGAATCGGAAAGGGCGCAGCAGCGATGATTGTTGCACAACGTCTTCGAAAAAGTCATACACGTGGTTTGATTGAAGCAGGAGGAGACGTCATCGTCTGGTCTGATGCGCATCCTTGGAAAATCGCCATCACGGACCCGCAGACAGAACAGGCCATCGCAGAAGTTCGGCTACGGCAAGGAGCAGTCGCGACATCGAACCGGATTTACCGTTCGTGGAAAGTAGGCGAGCGGACGAACCATCATCTGCTGAGTGGAAAGACGGGACGACCGATTGAAACACGGTACGTTCAGATCACGGCGTCAGCACCACAACTCTATGAGGCAGAAGTCATGACGAAGCTCGCTTTTCAAATGACCGAGACAGAGCGGCAAGACAAATTATTTAAATGGTTTCCAAACGGACGACTCTTGTTGATGGATGACTCAGGAAAAATGGTAGCAGAAGAGAAGGGAGGACAATCAATATGGACTGGATGAAGTGGTTATTTTCGACATGGACGATGATCCGCTTAAGTGGACTGACCGGTCATTTTTTTCTGACATTATCCGTTTTGGCCGGATTGTTGGGCTCTTTCCCACAGCTCAAAAAACAGAAGGCACGCCTCCACAACGTTCACCTCTACAGCGGCTGGGCTGGATTGCTGGCGATTGTGCTACACGCGACGTTAATCGTCGTCGATACGTACGCACCGTTGACGCTTCTTGAGATCTTGATCCCAGGCAAGGCCTCATATGAACCACTTTGGAACGCCTTCGGAACCATCAGTCTCTACCTGTTTGGTTTTGTCTTGGTCACTTCTGATTTCCTGAAAGAAACATTAGGAAAAACGTTATGGAAATTAACACACTGGTTAGTTTTACCGGCATGGGGCTTGATGACACTCCACGGCATCTTCATCGGAACGGATACGGGGACGCTCTTCACGACCGTTTGGTATGCGTGTTCGACACTCACCTTGTTCACCTTCATTTTGTACCGGATGCAGCTGCGCCCAAAAGTAAAGACACCCCAAAAACAAGCATCCTCACGGGCAGAATGAGGATGCTTGTTTTAACGTTGCTGTAACCAAGTCGTCCAAGCCTGAAATGCCGTTTCTCGGTTGTCGATATAGTTATGGTCACTGTCAACGATGATTTCTTCAAACGTACTCGCGTCCTGCAGTAAATCATGATGGAGTGACTTGATCGACGTCTCGTCGCGCTCAGACGTCACGAGTAAGGTAGAGCGTGTACGGAGCTGCTCTTTTAGAGCGAGTAAATTCCACTCGGCGTGGTGTCGTTTCAACTCTTCGAGCAACGTGTCGCCATCGGTATCCGATAAGAACGTGGCACCCCGACTGAGAACTCCACGTAAAGCGTCCTCATGTTCCGGATAATCGAGGACCAGTTGTCCGACTAAGCCGAAGTTAAAGGGAGAGATTCCGATGTAATGGGCGATGTCCGGTACATCCGCAAAGGCATGTAGTCCGGCGAACCCGCCCATGCTATGTCCGACGATTGTAATCTGGTCGGCTAAGATATCATGTGCTTGCGTAAAAGTAGAGGAAACGACATGTTTCATGATGGCTGTCGCATCTTCGAGAGTATGCCGAAAACGAAACGCACCCGGGCTACCCATCGTTCCACGATAGGAGGTGACAAGAACATGAAAGCCAAGTTCTTGCAGGCGGACGGCCCAGTCCATGTTCAATTGTTTCCCCGGGAACCCATGAAACAGGACGACCAGTGGAGCCGGACTTGCTAAAGTTGGCGAGTAGAGACGACAAAATAAGGATTCTTCCCCGCCGCTTGGGAGCTCAATCAGTGAGAGGCTCGCTTTTTTTGTGATGGTTTCCATGACATCCACTCCTTTTATTGAACTACCTCTACCTACGCTTCGTTTAGAGGTGGAGGATTCCTGAGTGATCCGACCTAACGGTCGAAACCTGATCAGGCTAGCCCCGTCGTCCCGACGGTTGAAGAAGCTAAGATACGTTGGGCTTCTTGTTTGAGATTCAGTCCTGCGTTCACATCCCGGTCGTGATGGATCCCGCAACTCGGGCATGTCCATTCACGCAAGCTGAGATGAATCGCCTAATTTTGATAAAGTTTCTTATGATATAGTCTGATACAAATTCATGAACAAGGCAATTGTTAAGTCTATGAATTAAAAAAGATTAAAAAAATGACGGATTGTTTGATTTCGATGAGACATCGAAATCAAACAATCCGTCTTATGCTCGTCCGCATTTAGAAGACTTTCGTCGTCCATGACTCACAATTCCATAAATCCGTCGCAACGGCTTCATAAAATTCAGGTTCGTGCGAAATCAAAAGGACAGTTCCTTTATAGGCTTGGAGTGCCCGTTTGAGTTCTTCTTTGGCTTCGACATCCAAGTGATTCGTCGGCTCATCGAGAACCAGAATATTCGATTCCGTATTCATCAACTTACAAAGGCGGACCTTCGCCTTTTCGCCACCACTGAGGACTTCGATTTTCGATTCGATGTGTTTCGTCATCAGTCCACATTTCGCGAGCATCGCTCGGACTTGTTGCTGTGTCAGGGACGGGAACGTGCCCCAAATCTCTTCGATACACGTATTCGAATTCTTTTCCTTGATCTCCTGCTCGAAGTAGCCGATATGAAGGTTCTCTCCACGTTCGACCGTTCCTGAAACCGAAGGAATCTCACCGAGCAGGCTTTTTAGAAGCGTCGATTTCCCGATCCCGTTTGCCCCGTGTAACGCGATTTTTTGCCCACGTTCGATCATCAAATCAAGTGGACGAGATAACGGTTCGTCATACCCGATGACCAGTCCTTTGGCTTCGAACATCAGTTTACTTGGTGTCCGTGCTGTCTGGAAATGGAACTCTGGTTTTGGGCGTTCTTGTGCCAGTTCGATGACATCCATCTTGTCGAGTTTTTTCTGACGGGACATCGCCATGTTACGTGTCGAGACCCGTGCCTTGTTCCGGGCGACAAAATCTTTGAGTTCAGAAATTTCCTGTTGTTGACGTTTGAACGCCGACTCATGTTGTTTCTTTTTCGCTTCATGGACAGTCAAGAAATTGTCATAATCACCGACATAACGGTTAAGCCCCTGATTTTCCATATGGTAAATCAAGTTGATGACGCTATTTAAGAATGGAATGTCGTGCGAAATCAGAATGAAGGCATTCTCATAGTCATTGAGGTATCGTTTCAACCATTCGATGTGCTGGACATCCAAATAGTTGGTCGGCTCATCGAGTAGCAGGATATCTGGTTTTTCAAGCAATAGTTTTGCTAACAGAATTTTTGTACGTTGCCCACCACTGAGTTCTTGCACATCACGATCGAGCCCAATTTCGTCGAGACCTAATCCCCGTGCGATTTCTTCGACTTTCGCATCAATCGTATAAAAATCATTGTTCGTCAGGATGTCCTGTAAGACCCCGACTTCTTCTAGCATTTTTTCGAGTTCATCCGGTTCGACTTCACCCATTTTCGTATAGAGGTCATTGATTTCCTGTTCGATGTCGAACAGGTATTGGAATGCCCCTTTTAAGGCGTCGCGGATCGTCACTCCCTTAGCGAGAACTGCATGCTGATCCAGGTAACCGACACGGACGTGTTTCGCCCACTCGACTTTTCCTTCGTCCGGCTCGAGCTGTGAAGTGATGATGTTCATGAACGTTGATTTTCCTTCACCGTTTGCGCCGACGAGACCGATGTGTTCTCCTTTTAATAAACGGAAGGACACATCTTCGAAAATCGCTCGATCGCCAAAACCATGGCTTAAGTTTGATACCGTTAAAATACTCATAACTACTCCCTTATTTCACGAATTCAATTAGACACCTGTCCGTTTTTTCTGGTTGTTCGTTTTTTTCGTTTTTTGGCTTGTCATTTGTTTTGTTTCTGTTCCGCGCAAACCAGTCGGACGTTTTGTTTGTGATTGTTTTTTTGCTTTTAATTGCTCCATCATTGCTTCTTGAAGAGACAATTTTTTTGGTTGTTCGCTCATGTGTGTTCACCTCGATTAATTCGTTCTTACCATCTAGTATGCCAAAAAAAACGTGTCTTGAAAACGAACTATGCTTATTTCTTTCGTTAGACGACTTCTTCGCCCAAATAAATGACGTAACAATTCCGGTCTAAATCAATCTCACAGCTGTCTCGTTCGAAGACGCCGGTGTCGGGAACGTTTAATTTATCTTTAATCAAAAAGCGCATCGCCTGGATATGATTCGGGACGGTCACTGTTTTGATGACAGGGTGTGGACCACTGTCTTGATACCGTCGAAATTCCAAATGAATCTGATGGGGGGGATAGACGCGGTCACTTGGATCACGCGGTGAAGCTTCGACATGGTCGACGATCAACTGATCGTATTCGCCCTCCATTTCATTGGAACGTAATTCATAGAGGTGACCTTCGATGATATGAAATTCACATAATTGGTGGGCGATGATTTCGTCCGGTTCAATCGCAAAACGGCTGTATTGATAAATCGATTTGAATTCATTTTGGTCTTCGACATAATAGGCAAGTGACATCTGATTTCCTCCTTAAGTCTTCTTAGTTGTTCTACTGGATTAAGCAAAAAAAGTTCCGATAAGACTTAGAAACTTTTTTGGTGGAAAAAGCGTATACTTAGAATAACAAATTGTCACGAAAGGGGTATGAGATGTGAGTTGGATGAAACAGGCATCACTTGCGGCAACGTTATTGATTGGGACGACGCTCAGTGGATGCGGATCAGATAATGCCAAGGCGGAACGTCCGGACGATCCGGATTGTGACGATTATGAATACGATAATGATGAAGGTGTTTGGTATTGCGACGATGCAAACTCGACACATTCCGGTTTCTTCTATTGGGGAGGCAGTTATTTTGCGTCGCGTGCCCTGATGCATAGTGCGATGCGAACAAAAGGTTACACTCCTAAATCAAAAGAGGTCAAAAGTTACAACGCGAAGACAAAAGGGTTTGGGACGGGGTCGTCGTCCGGTTTCTTCGGCGGATGAACGAACGTCAGAAACTGTATGGTGATATCGAATCGTTTTGGGATTTGCTGGATGGCGACATCTATGCATTGACAGAAGTGATGCCGGTTTCCAAGGAAACAATCGAAAACTTACGGGTGGCGGCACGGGATGCCTATTCGATTTTTGAAAAGGTGATTCCGATTTTGTGGACGATGGATGATCAGGGATTACTTGAACTTGGTTTTCCGGAAGCAGCTGTACCGTTTTTACGGTTACAGACGATGCGCCCCTTATCCGTCATCAGTCGGTTTGATTTTATCGTCACCGGTGAAAACATCTCCGTCATGGAGTGGAATGCGGATACACCGACGTTCATCAAGGAATCCTTTGAGGTCAATGACCGGATTGCTAAAAAAGTAGGACTTCAGCCGATCAATCCAGGGCAAGCGACGCAACTCGCTGAAAGTGTTTGTCGTGCCGTCGAGGCGGCGGCACACCGGATCAGTCAGCGGCCGCATGTCGTCTTCACGTCACACGGTGACAACATCGAAGATCGCTTGACGACAGAGTATTTGCAACAGTTTGTTGCCGGTGCCGGATATTGCCCGCTGGATGAGTTAGAGATTCGTCCGGAGGATGGACTGTACGATCAAGACGGGAAACGGATCGATATCTTATACCGACAGACTTTTCCAATCGAAATGGCGCTTCTCGATCGCGATGAAGACGGGAAAGAATTAGGTGCATTATTGCTTCAACTCGTCGAAATGGGTTTGCTTGAGATCATCAATCCACCGTCTGCGTTCTTGATGCAGGCGAAATCGGTCTTGGCGTTGATTTGGCTGTTACATGAATCAAACCACGCCTACCTGACGGACCAAGAACACGAGATCATTGAACGCTATTTTCTACCGACCTACTTAAGTCCGGCATCCTTTTTAGAGCGACGTCAAGCGTTCGTCGAAAAACCGATTTTCGGAAGAGAAGGAGATACCGTGACGATCCATCAAGGGAATGGAGACGTCATGTATAGCAACGAACAACGTTCATTTGTTGATCAATCGGCCGTTTATCAACGTTATCAAGAATTACCGACCTGGCAGTTGGAAAACGGAACCGAAGTCGCATATATGTTCGGTGTATTTGTCCTCGGGGGACGGCCGAGTGCTATCGGCGTGCGGGCGGGTGAGCGAATCACAGGGAACCGCTCTTATTTCTTACCCATTGGACAACAGGAACATCAAGAGGAGGATAAATGATGAAGGCAGCTATTTTAGGGGCGACTGGATTAGTGGGTCAAGAGCTCGTCGATCAACTACTGGCGCATGAAGACTATCAGGAAGTACACGTGCTTGTCCGTCGTCCGATGAACCGGTTTCATCCGAAACTGGAAGAATGGGTGATTGATTTTGACCGGGTGACGGAAATTGAACTGCCGGAAGTGGATCATGTCTACTGTGCACTCGGAACGACGATCAAACAAGCCGGATCACAAGAAGCCTTCCGGCAGGTGGACTATACGTATCCGATCGAAGTCGGTCGTGAACTCATGGATTTAGGTGCTACACGATTTGCATTGATCTCTGCCCTCGGTGCCCATCCGAATGCCAAGACGTTTTATAACCGTGTCAAAGGCGATACGGAAAACGGTTTGCGTGTACTCGGATACGATGCCTTACTTATTTTCCGACCATCGCTATTGCTCGGGGAACGGGATGAGTTCCGGTTCGGAGAACAGGCGGCAGCGCGTGTCTCGACCGTACTCCGTCCATTACTAAAACGCAGTACGTTTGCTCCGATTGAAGCGGAGAAGGTCGCACAGGCCATGATTCATCATACATTACACGCACCACCCGGGGTGACGATCATTGAATCAAAAGAAATGCAGACTTGAGCGAGCGACTTTTCGTATCGCTCTTTTTTTGTAACAAAATTAATATTTGACTCATCAAATGATTTACGGTTGAATGATATAGTGCTGTCTCACAAACAAAAAAAGAAGTGAGACAATTCAGGCAAAACAGTGTATTTACGTTCAATCGGTTGGTTCACGCTTATCGTTTGGGGAAAGCGGGAAAAAGATTGAACAATGTGCACATATTGAAGGTAGACGAAAGGAGCCGATCATATGGCAGAGTTTGATCGCGATCAGGTCTATAAGACTGTTCCGCAAAAAGGATTCTTCGGGAATCCGAAAGGGTTGTTCACCCTGTTCTTCACCGAGTTTTGGGAACGTTTTTCCTACTATGGAATGCGTGCCATCCTCATCTTCTATATGTACGATTCTGTCGCAAATGGTGGTCTTGGCATCGATAAAACGACGGCAGCGTCGATCATGGCAGTTTACGGATCACTTGTTTATATGTCAGGGATCATCGGAGGATGGGTCGCTGACCGTCTGTTAGGCACCTCACGAACCGTCTTTTATGGTGGGATTCTCATCATGCTTGGTCATATCGTGTTGGCATTGCCGGCAGGGATTACAGCCTTGTTTATCTCGATGGGACTAATCGTCATCGGAACAGGGTTCTTGAAACCCAACGTTTCGAACATCGTCGGGGATCTTTACAGCAAAACCGATAATCGTCGTGACGCGGGCTTCAGTATCTTCTACATGGGGATCAATGCCGGAGCATTTTTAGCCCCACTCATCGTGGGTGGTGTTTCGGATCGCGCTGGTTACCACGCTGGTTTTGCGCTGGCCGCTATCGGAATGTTCGTCGGTCTTATCGTGTTTGTCTTGACGAAGAAAAAGAATCTGGGTCAAGCAGGAACATATGTCTTGAATCCGCTCGAAGGAAATGAACGGAAACGTTTCTTCACGATTGCATCCGCTGTCGTTGTTGTCGTAGCCATTCTTGGGACGATTGCAGCATTCACAGGATTGTTGACGATCGATCGTTTTACGTTGATGGTGACGTTCTTTGGAATCCTGATTCCGATTGCCTACTTCACATTCATGTTACGGAGTCCGAAAATTACGGATGACGAACGTTCACGTCTACTCGCATACATCCCGCTCTTCATTGCGGCAGCGGTATTCTGGGCAATTCAGGAACAAGGTTCGTATGTCCTCTCGATTTTTGCCGATGAACGAACAAATTTATCATTCCTTGGTTTTAGTCTTGAACCGGCATTCTTCCAGTCACTTAACCCGCTCTTCATCATCGTGCTGGCACCTGTCTTTGCAAGTTTTTGGGTCAAACTCGGTGACCGTCAGCCAACGACGATGCAGAAGTTTTCGTTTGGTTTGATTTTCGCTGGACTTTCATTCATCGTCATGATGCTACCAGGAATATTGTTCGGAACAGATACGACGGTCAGCCCACTTTGGCTCGCCCTTAGTTTCTTCCTCGTTGTTATTGGTGAATTGTTCTTATCACCTGTCGGATTATCCGCGACGACAAAACTTGCCCCAGCTGCATTCTCCGCACAGACAATGAGTCTGTGGTTCTTGACGAATGCGACAGGACAGGCGGTTAACGCCCAAATCGTAAAATATTACGGAGCAGATACGGAAATCGCTTATTTCGGAATCACCGGCACGGTTGCCATCATTCTCGGAATCATTCTGTTTGCTTTCGCACCAAAACTTCAGAAGTATATGCGTGGTATTCGTTAAGAATATGACACGAAAAAAGACAGCTGGCTTGGATGAGTTCATTCCAAGAGCAGCTGTCTTTTTTTAATCATTCGTTCGGATGTGACGCAGTGATTCAGCGAGCAAAGCGACAAGCGTCCCAAGTACGAGACCATTCGACATCAATGTCGTGACGAGTGGAGGTAAGTCAGCCGTCGCGCCTTTTGGGAGGAGTAACGAACCGATTCCGACGAGTAATGGAAGTCCGACTGTAATCATCGCTGTCTGTCGATTCAGTTCTCGCGAGGCTTCCGTGACACCAATGATCGCCATTCCTGCAACGATCGGAGCGACCATCGCATATCCGACCGCGACCGGAATCTTCGCAATCAGTCCGACGAATGGTGTGACGATACTGAGAAAAAGACAGATGACATTGGCGACCGCAAAGGCTCTACGGTCCGTGTTATCCGTTGAAGCGATAAAGCCAGCTGTTCCGGAAATCGCGACCGGACCAACTGTTCCGAACATTCCGGCGAAAATTTGTCCGATGCCGGCTGTGACACCCGCTGTCGCGACTTGCCCTTTGACCTGTTCGCCACGTTTTGCACTGATGATACGTTCAATGACTTTGATATTTGCCAGAACGTTTGTCATCAGTAACAATGAGATGATCAATGCTGTTGGAAGCAGGCTCCAGTCGAGATGAATGCCACCAAACGGCATCAGGTCTGGGAACGTAAAGAATGGACCGTCGAATGTTGGCATTTCGGCCCGACCGATCAAGGCGAACATACTCCAACCGACGAGCAAGGTAATCAATAACGCATACTGGCGTAACCGGTCACTGCGTTCAAGATACAGGGAGATGACGACAGTCAAAACAGAAATGATAGCAGGGAGTACCTGAATTTTTCCGTCTTCGATGTTGAGTAATCCCTTCATGACGGAACCGGATAACTGAGCAGATAACAGTAACATGTAAACACCGATGACTTGGGGCGTGAACAACGGAACAAGTCGACGCAGCACACCGGTCAGGGTTAGGATGATACAGATGATTCCGCTCAAAATCAGTAGAAAACCAAGGGATTGTAAAGTGTTGGAATAGCTGCCGTATAACGTGATTCCAATGGAGGAGTAGAGGGCAAAGACTCCCCACCAAATGCCGGCAGGTCCTTCCATGATCGGCAGACGGTGACCAAACAACACTTGAATGAGACTTAAAATCGCAAAAACGAATAAACAGCGTGAGAGGAAAGCGAGTGTATCTGCACTTGACAGTTCAAATGCGGCAGCAATCGCAAGCGGCGGGGCAATGTTAGTACAGATAATAAACAAAAACCACTGAATCGTGGAGACAACAGTACGTGGCAAAACAGATGATTCCCCTTTCGAATAACCGATACTTTTTTTATCTTAAACCAAATATTGAAAAAGAGATAGAGACGCTTACATTAACTGAAAATTCAAAAATTGTTTTTCATATGTGATTTAGCACATTTGATGGGGTACTGTAAAGAGAGGAGGGATGGCTATGAAAAAGTGGTTAAAACGGATTAGCATCGGACTCATCATTGGTTTGGGTATGCTAATTGCCGTCTTTATGATTTGGGCACAATTCGATTATGGTCCGACAAATGAAGCAAAACAGTATACCGGTGAGTCGGTGGGACAAGGATATCAGTTTGGGGATCCAGGAAGTGAAACCGGTTTTATATTTTATCAAGGGGCGAAAGTCGATCCTGCAGCGTACAGTTACATCGGTCATCAGTTAGCAGAAACAGGATACTTTGTGGCAATTCCCAAATTACCGTTTAATATCGCCTTGCTTGATTCAAAAGCCGGCTTATCCATTATCGAAGATCATCCCAAAATCAAACGTTGGTATCTGATGGGGCATTCGTTAGGCGGAAGTGCTGCTTCAACGATTTTGGAGGATAGTCCGAAAATCAACGGGATGATTTTTTTGGCTTCCTATCCGATTGACGCGATTGATACACCTTCGCTGACGGTGTATGGTGGGCGCGATGGAGTTTTGCCCGTAAAGGATATCGAAGCGAGTAAAGAAGACGTCCGGTCTGACGCAACGTTTCATTTGATCAAGGACGGAAACCATGCAAACTTCGGCATGTACGGCAAACAAAAAGGGGATATCACGAGCCCGTTGACGGCAAAAGAACAGCAGGATGAGACGATAGCGGTCATCGAAGAATTTTTGTCTGCCCAGTAAAAGGGGGGCCGATCGTTAAAAAATGGTTGAGTCACTTGACTCTTACAGGGAAAACGTTAGTTCCAGCATTGCGAGAGACAAAGTAGACCCTCTGTCTTTATCCATTTCCGGATAAAGCAGAGGGTCTACTGTCTCAAATGAGGAACGTACATGAATGTGTTAGTTACTTTGATGATACAACTGCTGCTCGGTTCAAGTGGAGTTTAAGTCAGTCGCCGTGATACTTCGTCAAGCGTCGGCAAGGCGACCATCGCTCCTTTGACGGATGCAGCAAGACCACCAGAAATCGCAGCAAAACGACCGATGTCCTGCAATTCATCTTCACCCCAATCAAACGAAAACGACCGGATGGCACACTGATGCAATAGACCAGACATAAACGCATCCCCTGCGCCTGTCGTATCGATGGCATCGACGGAAATAGCTTTGATTTCCGCCATCGACCGGTCCGTATAGAGAAGGGAACCTTCCGCACCACGTGTCACGGCGAGTAACCGAATTGGATATTCCGCTAATAATTCAGCGGCCCCTTCGTCGAGATTGGTTTGCCCCGTCAAAAAAGTCAGCTCTTCTTCTGCCAGTTTGACGATTTGCGCATCTGGTAAGACAGAACGAATCGTCGAACGGGCGGCATCTAAATCAGCCCATAACGATTCCCGTAAATTGGGATCGTACGAGATGGGGACATTCTGTTCTTTAGCCATCTCGATCGCGCGACGCGTGGCTTTAACCGAATCACCGGAGATCAAGGAAATCGACCCGATGTGTAACAAGTCGGCCTCGTCAAAGGAAGCAGGTAAATCTTTTTCGTGAAAACTCATATCGGCGCGATACGAATTGATGAATTCAAATGATCGTTCACCATCCGTTGCATTCGTGACGAGCACAAGTCCTGTTTTGTTCGCCGAATCAAAGACAAGATGGTCCGTTTTGACCCCGTAATGATGCAGGGTATCTTTTAAGAAATGTCCCATCGAATCGTCACCGACAGATCCAAGGAAGTAACTGTCTGCACCGAGCCGCGCTAAACCAACGGCGACATTTGCCGGAGCGCCACCTGGATTTTTTTGAAAGGTCAGATTGTCCGCATCTAAGGGGATTAAATCAATCAAGGCTTCGCCTAAACTAAAGATTTTCATAAGAATCGCTCCTTTTCGAAATCAGGTCGGATCCGTTCGACATGAAGGGCCATATAGCCGACTTCAGAAATCGGAACCGTCGTCTGTAATTCTTGCTCGAGCCAGCTTGCCATTTTTTCAGCACACTGAAACGCGTCGGTGTATCGTGTTTTGACCGCTTCTAAAATGACGTCGTCCATGTCGTGTAACGTTTGTCCTTGTTCAATCCGTGCCAAGACAAGTTTCATGTGGGTAAAAAAACGATAGTAGGTCATCGAGGTCGTCTCGATGGTCTGACCAAAAAAAGCTTCAATCTGTTCACGGAGTTCATTTAATAAGGTAGCCGTCTGAAGAGCCGTTGCCATATTCGGATGACGCTGACGGGCATTGTACAGGTGCAGGGCAATGTTTGCGGCTTCTTCTTTTGGCAAAGAAACAGCAAGTTGATCTTCGATGTGGGAGACCGCCCACTCCCCAATCTGGTACTCAGCGGTATAAAGCAAACGGATTTCTTCCGCTAACCGGTTGTGGACGACTAACTCTTCTCGAGCCAGACGGACAGCATGGGCGAGGTGGTCGGTCAGACTGACATGAATGTAGTCATGAAACGGTGTTTTGAGTTCCCCTTCTGCATAGGAAATGATCTGCTCCGACAAATCGATGATGTCGAGTGGGGTCGTCGTCAAGATTTCTTTGAACTGCTCTGCATTTTCAAAAGAAGGAATAAACATTTTTTCGATTTTCATCGGATCAACGGGATCCTTTTTCTTTTTACCGAAAGCAATGCCTGCTCCCATGATGATTCGTTCCTGACCGTGTTCTTTCGTAACGATGGCGTTATTGTTGAGGACTTTATAGATGATCAGTCTGCCCACCTCCTTTCTCTTTTCATTATAATGGTAATCCATGAATTAAGAAAACCAACAAATGCGACCCGAAGAGGACGCTCGACGGGTCGCACCATATTCGATTAGGCAGCTAAATCGGTTTGTTTTTGTTTCCGAGCATCAAGACGCATCAAGATGACTGTCGCGACAAACGCGGTTGCTACAGCGATTGCAAAACCAACCAGATAGTTGATTAAATTCGAAGCACCAAGTGGAGCGACGATGGCGATCATCGGAATACCCGTCAGACCGTAGGCATTTGCTGCGACTTGCGTCAAGACGACGTAACCACCGCCGATGGCACCACCGATCGCGCCGCCGATAAATGGTTTACCAAGTCGAAGATTGACCCCATAGATGACCGGTTCCGTAATCCCGAGGAAAGCGGAAAAAGCAGATGGCAGGGCGAGTGCTTTTAACTTCACGTTTTTAGTCATGAAATAGACAGCAAGTCCGGCGCCACCTTGAGCGACGTTTGCCATCGACCAGATCGGGAGCAAGAAGTTTTTACCGATACTCTTATCCGCGAGTAGTCCGGCTTCAATCGCGTGGAAACTGTGGTGCATTCCTGTGATGACGATCGTCGAGTAGAGACCACCAAACAACAATCCAGCGAAAACGGAGAATTGTTCGTAGAAGAAGACAAGAATGAATGAGATCCCTTTTCCGAGCAACGTACCGACCGGACCGATGACGATCAACGCGAGGAAACCAGTCACAAGAATCGTGACGAACGGCGTCACGAGTAAGTCAAGCGTTTCAGGTGTCCGTTTGCGGACCTGTTGTTCGATTTTTGCCATGACCCAAACCGTCAGGAGAACAGGGAAGACCGTTCCTTGATACCCGATCAATTCGATGTTCATTCCAAGGAACTTCATCACTTCCGGTTCACTGTTTCCGAGTGTCCACGGGTTCAGCAACGACGGGTGCGTCATGATGCCACCGATGACGGCACCGAGGTACGGATTCGCTCCGAACTCGCGTGCTGCCGAGAAACCAATCAAAATAGGTAAGATGATAAACGCGGAAGACGAGAACATATCGAGCAATTGAACGATGGCGGAGTCACCGCTGACCCAACCAAATGCTTTGATCATTCCGAGTAGCCCCATTAACAGACCGGCAGCGACGATTGCCGGAATGAGCGGCACGAAGACATTGGATAACGCACGGGCAAGCCGGGCGAATGGATTTAATTTTTGAGCAGCCGCTTTTTTGACGTCGAGCGGTTCTTCACCGTCTACCTGGACGCCCGCAAGCGGAGCAAATTCAGCAAAAACCTTATTGACGGTCCCTGTCCCGAAGATGATCTGGTATTGACCGGAACTGGAAAAGGCACCACTGACGCCGTCTAAATCCTCGAGGGCTGCTTGATCGACTTTTGATTCATCATGTAAGACAAGACGAAGACGCGTCGCACAATGGGCTGCTGTAATGATGTTTTCTCGACCACCGACTAACTCCAACACACGTGCCGCTGTTTGTTTATAATCCATGCTGATTCCTCCTTCAGGAAAGGTGTGCAGAGAGGACAGGTCACAAAAAAAGGCAAGACCGAACAACACCTCTAGAAACGAGATGCTGAATCGGTCTTGCCAGCCGTACTGTCACAATCCGCACTATTTACTTGTTGCCCTCATCATAAGGAGAAAAGAAAGCGTTGTCAACCGTTAAATCGGTTCTTTTTGAATGGAAATATCGACTTCGACCCCAAAGTGATCGGAAACGACAGGGGCGAAGACACCGTCAAAGACGACACCGACCCGGTCTACGTCAATTTTTCGGTTCGACAGAACTAAATCAATCCGTAACCCTTTTTGATTTTCTTCCCAACCATCGATTTTTCCTTCGACGGTCTCGACGCCGACCGTTTCTTGTGCCAATAAAAAGACATCATGAAGTCCACGCTGCATCATATAATCGTACCCTGTCCCACGCTCGAGCGCATCATTATTGAAGTCCCCTAAAAACAAGGTCCATTCGAGGGGATCCATCCGCGCAATCAGATGATTGAATTGTTCGCTGAACGGTTCATCCGCATCTTCCCACCAACCGAGGTGACACGAGTTGAATGTAATCTGGGTGCCTGCGACATCGATCGTCGCCCGGACGATTTTTCGGGATTTCCAATCCATCGTATCTTGACTCCGGCTGATATAATACGTATCGGATTTTAAAATCGGATGTTTCGTCAGGATGGCGAGACCTTCCTCGTAGGCATCATATCCGATATGCGAAAAGTCCCAGACGAAGGAATAGTTCATCCCTTGCTCGAGCAGTGCCTGCTGAATCAAGTAGACGAAATTATCTTCTCGAACGTTATCGTAGAGAATCGGGGTATCCATCAGCTGACTGACTTCCTGTAAGGCAATCACATCGTAATCCTGTTGAATGATTTGCGTGACGATTTGATTCAATTTATCGAGTTGCTGTTCTTCTTGCCAAGAATGGCAATTTAACGTGAGTAATCGCATCTGTTGTTCCTCCTGATTTTCAATAAAGAAAGGTGAAACTCATGATGAGCTTCACCTTTTCTTATTTACCCTAATTGTTTTGGTTTATGCGCCGATTCGATCTTGGATATCAGATTTCAAGACATCCGCTTTTGGACCGTAAATGGCTTGCACGCCATTATTTTTCAGGATAAGACCCAGTGCACCATTTGATTTCCAATCGGACTCAGGTGCAACGAGGTTTGGATCTTTCACCGTGACACGCAAGCGTGTCATGCAGGCATCCACTTCCTCGATGTTTGCTTGACCACCCAGTAACCCGATGATGCGTGCTGCTTGTGATTGATCCGTCGTTGCAGCAGCTTCGTTCGAAGCTTGAGCACCGTCAGCCACAACTACGTCATCGAGGTAGTTTCCGTTACGCCCCGGTGTCGCATAGTTGAACTTTTTGATGACGAAACGGAACGTAAAGAAGTTCAAGAAGAAGAAGAAGATACAGACACCGATGAAGCGGATCAGGTCACCCATCAGACCGGCTTTCGCAATCAGCGGAATCCGTGTCAACAATTCGATTGCCCCGAATGCATGGATCCGAAGATGCATGACGTCAGCCAGCGCAAAGGCGACTCCCGTCAAGACAGCATAGACGACGTAAAGGACCGGTGCGATGAACATGAACATGAATTCGATCGGCTCTGTGACACCCGTCAAGAAGACAGCAAGACCAGCAGATAAGAAAACCGGTTTGTATGCTTTCTTTTTATCTTCGTCAACAGACATGTACATGGCAACCGCGACACCGATTAAAGAAGCAAGTGATGTGACGACTTGGCCTTCTTTGAAACGAGCTGGAACGACACTGTTGATTAAGTCATTGTAACCTTGTGTGTTGCCCGCTTGTTTTAAGTTGACGAGATCGGTGATCCAGGCAAGCCAGAGCGGGTCTTGACCAGCGACCGTCGAACCTTGTGCAGCACCAGTTAAAATTTTATACGTACCACCAAGTTCCGTGTAGTTCATTGGAACTGTCAACATATGGTGGAGACCAAACGGTAAGAGGAGACGCTCAAGCGTTCCGTAGACGAATGGTGCAAGGATGGGAGCTGTATCACGTGAAGTGGCGATCCAGCGTCCGAAGTCATTCAGTAACCCTTGAACGAACGGCCAGACGAGTGATAAGGCGAATGCTGCAACGACTGATCCACCGATGACGACAAACGGGACAAACCGTTTTCCGTTAAAGAAGGCGAGGGCATCCGGTAATTTACTGAAGTTATAGAACTTGTTAAACAGTACGGCTCCGAGGAAACCGGAAATGATCCCGACGAATACTCCCATATTCAGAGCGGGTGCACCAAGAACAGAAGTGAAATAATCTTTCACGATTAAGTCAGAACCAAGCAATGAAGTGACGGTTGCCTTTGGATCAGCAAGCATCGTTGAATTGACACCAAAGATCGCACCTGTGACACGGTTGACTAAGATGAAGGCGAGCAAAGCAGCAAAGGCTCCACCAGCCCGTTCTTTTGCCCACGATCCACCAATGGCGACCGCAAAGAGCACATGGAGGTTAGTGATGATGGCCCAACCTAAATCCTCAACGATTCTTGCAATCGTTTGCATCAATGCAAGATCACCGCCGTACATCCCGATCAGCTTCCCGATTGAAATCATGATTCCAGCAGCCGGCATGACTGCTATGACTACCATTAGTGCTTTTCCTAGCTTTTGCCAGAAATCAAATGAAATCTTATTTTTCATGTGTCTCACTCCTCTATGTAGCTATTATTTATCTAATTAGTGCAAACAATGTAAGCGATTAATGCAACCGCTTGCACTTAGAATTGTAAGCGATAACTTTTTAAAAAGCTAGTCCTTTTTTATGATTTATCTGAAATAATATTTCATATCATGAATAGTACGAAAGAGAGAGGTGTTGAAAAATAAAAATCGGGAATAAGTTAACAGGAACAAAAGCGGAGAAGGGTGTGCTTAGAAAAGGAGACGGAATCATGAGTGAAACGATAAGTCCGCTTGCGAATTATGGAGAACGGATTCGCACATTACGTGAGCGACAGGACATCGATCTCGAGCAGTTGGCTGAATTGACAGAGACGACACCGGAAATGATGGAACGGATTGAGCGGAGCATCGCCCATCCTTCATTCGCGATGATCGAACGGCTAGCAAAAACACTTAATGTCCCTTACGATCATTTACTGCGACATATTTGGCCCGCAAAGATGATCCGTCAGCAGGAAGAACGGACAAAAATCATTGATTTACCGTCTAGTTAACGAATCAAAAAATCCTCCTTTGCCATACCGGCAGAGGAGGATTTTTGAGGACTTAACGGTTGTCGATCGTTTCTGGATATAAGTCGTGATTGAAGAGGCGATGTTCTGCCATCTGCTCATATTTCGTATCAGGTTTTCCATAATTGTAATACGGATCAATTGAGATGCCGCCACGTGGTGTGAACTTACCCCATACTTCAAGATAACGGGGTTCCATCAGTTTGACGAGATCTTTTCCGATGACATTGATACAGTTTTCATGGAAGTCGCCATGATTACGGAAACTAAATAGATATAGTTTCAGTGATTTCGATTCGACCAATTTTTCGTCCGGGATATACGAGATGTAGATCGTCGCAAAATCCGGTTGGTTTGTAATCGGGCAAAGGCTAGTAAATTCAGGTGCATTGAATTTGACGAAATAATCGTTTTCCGGGTGACGGTTCGGGAACGCTTCAAGCACTTCCGGTTGGTATTCAAAAATGTACGGGACGGACTTTTGACCAAGTAAGGACAAATCGTTTAAATCTTCTGGACGCATAATTAATCTCCTTAGACGCCACGGTCGTTCGCGAAAACGAGGGCATGTAGTTGGGGTAAGACGCGGGCATGATTAAATCGTTCATCGTCTGCAACACGTTCCCATAAAGTTTTTAAGCCGGATAACATCCGTGGTGCAATCGTACCTTGTTCCGCCGGATCCGGATTACCGAGTGATAAATAAAGGGTCTTCAAAGCATAACGTTCGGAAATGGCAGCAGCAAAATCGAGATCGGACTCATCGAAGATCACGATTTTGACCGCACGCTGTTGCTCCGGTAAACGTTTAAAGAATACATCAAGACGATCATAATCAACCGTCATCCCACTCGAAGGGGGTTTTGGACTGATCGTGACGTCTTCGATATCGAGGACCCAGTTTTGCCAATACGAGCCTTGTGTTTCGACGGACATCGTGATGCCACGTGTCTTCAGGGCATCAACGAGTGTTCCGATTGACGCGTGCAGTAAGGGGTTACCGCCCGAAATCGTCACATGACCGTAAGAACCGAGAGCGTCGAGTCGTGTGAGGATCTCTTCTGCCGTCAGGAGATCAGGTTTTTCTGATCCGTCCCATGTAAAGGCAGAGTCACACCAAGCACAGGAATAATCGCAACCACCCGTTCGGACGAACATCGTTTTTTGACCAATCGATCGTCCTTCCCCCTGAAACGTCGGACCAAAGATTTCAAGGACTGGCATCTTTGGTGTTTTTTTTAGTTGAGTCATGACTCAAGCATCCATTCCCGGCGGACTTCGGCAAAAGCAGTGGGTGTTTCATACAACTTGACGAACTCGACACGCAGACCACGTTCGTCCGGGAGATGTTTTCCGAGTGTCTCGAAGATCCAAGCCGACATATTCTCAGCCGTCGTATTCATGTAAGGGAGAGACTCGTTCAAGTACCGGTGATCGAGTAACGGTTCAAGGTGTTCCTTAAAAATCTTTTTCAAGTCCCCAAAGTCGAGTGTCATCCCACGGTGATCCAAAAATCCGCTGATTCCAAGATCGACATGGTACGTGTGACCATGGAGGGCACGGCATTTTCCATCATAGTCATACAGATGGTGTGCTGCATCAAACGTCAATTTTTTGACGATCATGACACGTGATGTTGTATAGATAAGCGAGTCGCCCGTCGGACGCTCGACCGTTTCCGGTGCTTCATAGTTGAATTTCATGTATGTTGAACCTCCTCGATGTAGGCATCTAAGCCTTTTTTCCGTAATTCACAGGCTGGGCAATCGCCGCAACCATCCCCGATGATTCCGTTGTAACACGTCAATGTCCGCTCGCGGACAAAATCAAACGCGCCGAGTGAATCAGCTAATGCCCATGTTTCTTTTTTATCGAGCCACATGAGCGGAGTATGAATCACGAATGGATAATCCATCGCGAGGTTAAGTGTCACGTTTAGTGACTTGATGAAGGCATCACGGCAGTCCGGATAACCGGAGAAGTCGGTTTCACACACACCCGTAATGATATGGCGAATCCCACGTCCTTTTGCGAGGACAGCAGCGAAAGACAGGAATAGATGGTTCCGTCCATCTACAAACGTAGAGGGCAGTCCATCTTCGTTTGTCGTGATCGATTGTGAGTGGTCAGTCAAAGAATTACTCGTTAATTGACTGAGGAGCGAGAGGTCGAGCTCATGGTGTTTGACACCGAGTTCAGCTGCGATGGTGCGGGCGACATCAAGTTCTGCCGCATGACGTTGTCCATAGTTGAAGGTAACGACTTCGACTTCGGAATAATCCTTGATTGCCTGAAACAGACAAGTCGTCGAGTCTTGACCACCACTAAAGACGACAAGAGCACGTTCATTTTTCATAGTTTACACTTCCCATTCCTAGTTTTTGTGACGGAGGAGGTTACGAACTCCGGAGACATAGTCTCAACTATTCACACTAGCAGAAGCTGTCTGAAAAGTCGACTGACAATCAAGGGTTTTCTAAGACAAAAAACACCCTTGAACGAAAACCGTCCAAGGGTGGAGAAATCATAAAGGATAATGGTAATACCGTTCTTTGACAAGCAAGTCACGGATGTTGGAGTCTTCCGAGATGACTTTCATCAAACCACCTGTTTGTGAAGCGTGCGCGTGGAGAGCTTCGATTTTTTGATCGGTGTAAGCACTGACATCATGGATGAAAGAACCTTCGCCGAGCTCATCTTTTGTATTGTTGGCGAACGCAACCGCTAAAAATTCCGGACGGTCTGCCTCATCGATTGCCCGTAGTGCCCGAACGACAGCACGTGCTGTCGCTTCATGATCCGGATGGACAGCATATCCCGGATAAAAGGAAATCAAGCGAGTGGGACGAGTTTGCTCAATCAAACGACCGATGCGTTCCGCAAGCATCGCTTCATCTTCGAATTCGACCGTCTTGTCGCGTAATCCCCACATCTGCAAATCAGAAATCTTCATCTTTTCGGATGCAGCGATCAATTCACGTTTTCGGATCGTTGCCAGTTGTTCCCGATTGGTAAAGACGGGCCGTCCCATGTTGCGTCCCATTTCACCAAGTGTCAAACAGGCATATGTGACGGGGCCGCGGTTTTCAGCATGCTCGATAATCGTTCCAGCTGAGCTGAACGCTTCATCATCCGGATGAGGGAAGATGACGAGGAGATGATCCTGTTCATTATAAGCCATCATTCTACCTCCTCTGCGCCTTGCGCGAATGGTGTCGGGCTGAGTTCAAAGGCGATTGCGAGACGTCCTTCGATATCATGTCCCGCAATCAAGAGCTGATCACCTGCGAACTCATAATCGGTCAATCCTTCTCCGTACAGCCAACCGTGCGCGAGTTTCAACCCGATTCGGTACGGACCGTTTCCGGTGATCAATCCACGTTCATAGATGATTTCAGCATTACGGAAAAACATGCCGGCGCTGTGGAACGTCGGATCCTGGTGCGTCGCGTAAGCCCCGTTCGTCGTTTCGACGTGTACGTAAAGTGGTGTGTTGGCGTACTTGTCGATGTAGTCTTGAACAGCTGTTAAATCAAGTGCTTGCATAGTGTTTCCCCTTTCGTATACAGAAAGAAGTCCGCGAATGGTTGCGCGGACTTCTTGAGCGATTAAGACGTTACTGTACGATGAGCAGCGTGGTCAGTCGGACCGACATATTCATTCAAACGGAATGAATGACGAATCGCAGATGTGATAAACGATTTCGCTGTGCGGACCGCTTGTTCCACAGAAGCTCCTTTTGCGAGTTCAGCCGTAATCGCAGCAGAGTAGGTGCATCCTGCTCCGTGCGTGTACGGTGTCTCAATGCGCTCGTCCTCAATTAGGATAAACTCTTTTCCATCATAAAGCACGTCAACTGCTCGCGGTGATCAATCTTGCTGCCGCCTTTGACAAGTACATATTGTGCCCCTTTTTCATGAATCCGAGCAGCTGCTAGTTTCATCTCATCAATCGTCGAAGGAGTTTTCCCGAGACCGGATAATTGACCCGCTTCGAAGACATTCGGTGTCACGACTGTTGCGAGTGGTGTCAGGATGTCGCGTAGCGCGTTAGCCGTATCCGGGTTCAAGACTTCATCTTCCCCTTTACAGACCATGACCGGATCGATGACGATGTTTTGAACACCAGATGATTTGATTTTCTCGGCAACGACTTCAATGATTTCGACAGTCGGGAGCATACCCGTCTTCATCGCATCTACACCAATTCCTCCAAGGACCGTATGGATTTGTGTCCGGACGAGTTCGGCATCGATTGGGTAAACCGCATGGTGCCAAGCGTTGTCAGGATCTTGAGCAACGATGACGGTCAACGCATTCATTCCGTAGACTTCAAGTTCTTGGAACGTCTTTAAATCAGCTTGAATACCCGCGCCGCCACTCGTGTCAGAACCGGCAATCGTTAAGGCTTTACGTTTTGTCATGTGGAATTCCTCCTAAATAAAATCAGCATGTCTTCTTGCCATCAATCATAGCGAATTATGGACAAAGCGACAACTCCAGGAGCTTAATCGCTATGGAAAAATCCCCATCTAGTCGTGCTAGATGGGGAGTGGGTATTATTTAATGAAAAGGAAATCGAGGATGTAGTAAATGAGCGCCGCTACTGCCATTGAAATTGGAAGAGTGATGACCCATGTAATCAGCATCCGTTGTGCGGTACCCCATTTGACACCTTTTTTCCGGTGTGATGTACCAACACCAAGAATGGCGGAAGAAATGACGTGTGTCGTTGAGACGGGCAAGTGAATTGCTGTTGCACCAAAGATGATGGCAGCAGACGTTAAGTCGGCCGCAACCCCGTTGACAGGACGGATTTTCATGATCTGTCCACCGACGGTTTTAATGATACGCCATCCACCAACTGATGTCCCAAGACCCATCGCGATCGCACATGATAATTTAACCCAAAGTGCTACGTCGTGATCTGTTTGGTAACCGGATGAAATCAGAGCGAGCGTGATGATTCCCATTGCTTTTTGGGCATCGTTCGTTCCGTGTGTATAAGATTGAAGGGCTGCTGTCGCAATCTGCATATGACGGAAACGACGATTCGTCTTCGCCAGATTTCCCTTCTTAAAGACCACTTTAAAAATACCGTAAACGATAAAACCAAGCGTAAAGGCAAGAATTGGTGAAAGGATTAAAGCTTGAATAATTTTTAAAATTCCTTTTGCTTCGATACCACCAAAACCAACAGAAGCGATTGCAGCACCGGCGATTGAACCAATCAACGTATGCGAAGAACTGGACGGGATACCGAAGTACCAAGTCAAGAGATTCCAGGCGATGGCTGAGAGTAAAGCAGCGATGACGACATAACTACCGTGCTGAAGTGTTGACGGATCAACAATATCACTAGAAATTGTTTTGGCGACACCAGTAAACGTAATTGCACCTAAAAAGTTCATCGTCGCCGCAAGGATGATGGCGTGACGTGGTTTCAAAGCACGAGTCGACACCGAAGTCGCAATCGAGTTCGCTGTATCGTGGAAACCATTAATGAAATCGAAGCTAAGTGCGAGAATCACGATTATGGCGGTGATGATAAACAGACTATCCATCTCGTTAGCTCCTCACTTATGCGTTTTTCATGATGATCGTTTCAATGACGTTTGCTGCGTCTTGGCAGTAATCGGCAATTGACTCGAGCGACTCATAAATTTCTTTATATTGAATGATTTTAATGGGGTCGGTTTCAGTAGCAAACAAGGCTTTGATTGATTTACGACGTAAGTTATCACAAATCGTTTCTTGTTCTTTTACTTTAATGACATGTTCGCGCATCGGTTGAAGTTTACGTGCGACCAAAAGATCCATCGCTAACGCAAGTTCGTTGACAGCGAGATGAATTTCGTCAACAAATCGAATCATATGTTCATCTGCACGAACGATATTATAAATTTCGAAAATCGCTGAGCATTCTTCGAAGCCATCCAGAACGTCGTCGAGAGAGTTAGCAAGCGCTAATAGATCCTCACGGTCAATCGGTGTGATGAATGCATTGTTCAAGTCGATGATCAGTTGGTGCATCAAGTCATCACCAGCAGTTTCAAAGTCTTTTACTTTATGGGCGAATTCTTTGACATCTGCAATTCCATTAATTTTAAAGTCGACAAAAAATTGTGACGTTTGTTGCAGGTGTCCTGCAATCTCGGATAATTTCATTGCGAATGGATCTTGTTTTTTATTGAACATTTCTTCTGCCTCCATATTAAGAACGAGAATAGTGAAGTGACTTCACGAGTTCGATTGTATCAGACGCTATTGTAAAAGAATACAACTATACCCGGTCTTTACGAAATCTTAATAAATCTTAATATTAATCAGATTGATGATTTAACAAAAGATTCAAATTCGTGAAAATAATGTGGTTTTTCTTATTTTTACAGAGGGAAAACGTGTTTTCACTTGGGTTTGAGAAGGGAATAGAAGAAAAGCAGGAAAAAAGAACAGAAAAAGCGAATAATTAGTAAAGTAAAGAACAGGCAAGTCAGTTAGAATGATGTAGTGGAAAGAGGAGGACGTTTTGTATGCTCGTTCAAAGTTTATGTATTCCTAAGCACCAATGTGTCAAAGTTTCGGAGACGGCAACGCTTCGAGAAGCTTTACAGACTTTAGAAGAGACCGGATACCGGTGTGTCCCTGTCCTTGACCAAACGGGTCAACAGTTTAAAGGGAACATCTATAAAATGCACATTTATCGTCACGGGATGAATGGTGGAAGTCTGGACGACAATGTCATGACATTAATCAAAAACACCTCTAAGTTCATCTATACGGGCAGCAACTTCTTTGAGGTATTCTTCTCGATCAAAGAACTTCCGTACATCGCGGTCTTAAATGATGACGGACAATTTTTCGGGATCTTACCGCACGGGAAAATGCTTGGGATGCTCGAAGAAGCATGGAACCGTGATTCAGGTAGCTACGTGTTAACGGTCGCGCTGAGTGAACAAAAAGGTGCACTCGAGAAAATCGCGAAAATCGTTAATAAGTATTCGACAGTCGCGAGTTTAATGACACTCGATGCGAAAAGTAGTGTCATGCGCCGTGTTTTGATCACGTTACCAACAGACTGTGATGAGAAAACGAAAAAGAAGATCGTCAAGAAGTTAAATGAAAAAGGACTCCGTGTCGTAGCTGTTGAAGACTTGGCAGTTCGTGTATAATCAGTAATACATTCAAAAGGGCCAGTGTCGACTGGTCCTTTTTTTGTTGGGAGGAAGAGAAATGAAAATTTTAATGGTCGGTGCAGGTTCGATGAGTGAATCGTTAGTCAAGGGATGGATTGATTCCGGAATTTCTCCACAATCCATCACGATGACCAATCGGGCAGATCGGTCGCGTCTTGTCACGTTAGCTGATCAATATGGAGTTCAGACGACGACGGATGAACAGATTGAACAGTATGATGTCGTCGTGTTAGCGATGCAACCAGAGGGTGTCCTTGGTTACGTCAGTCAGAAAACATGGACAAATCAATTGGTGATATCGGTTGCAGCCCACATTACACCGCTAGAAATCGAGACGGTTACAAACTGTGGAGCCGTTTCTGCCATGCCCAATACGCCCGTTGCGTTTCGAACAGGTATGACTGGACTTTGGTTTGGTGAACAGTTATCCGAATCCCACCGACAACAGACGATCGAGTTGTTTGAGCGGGTCGGCGAAACCGTCGAAACCAATCACACGACCATGCCATATTTGATGGCAGCAGCAGGATGCAGCCCGGCTTTTTTCTATGAAATCGTTGGAGCGATGACACCAGTCCTGACGGGAGCCGGTTTTGATGAACAGGCGGCACGTCGGATCATTGCCCAAGCGATGAAAGGATCGGCAGAACTGCTTCTGCACGAAGACCGACCAACGGCGGCATTAATTGAAGATGTAGCGGCTCCGGGAGGTCCGACCGATCGCGGGGTGCACGTTTTACGTGAGCATCACATATCGCAGGCGATGTATGCGGCATTGATGGAAAGTGCACGTGAGGAAAGCTGAGCAAACATATTTCAAACGTCCACATGAACAAAGAATCATGTGGGCTTTTTGTTGTCTAGACCTCGGTTACGGTCAAACCAATGGGGTTCAAGAAGTGCTGTTTCACGTGAAACATCGATTTAACCTTGCATTATCAGTGAAGAATTCGTATATTTAAAAAAGAAACCGTCCAGACGGTACAGTAAAATAGAAAGGAGAAAGATGATGGTCAGTGCAAAAGCGTTAGAAACAAGACGTCGGATCACGGATGCGACGGTTCAAATCATGTTGACCCGGGGTTTTCCACAACTGACGCTCGAAGAAGTGGCGAAACAGGCGAATGTATCAAAAGGTGGACTGTTGTATCATTTCGCTTCGAAAGAGGAACTGTTGATGGGTGTGATTGAAGAACAAGAAGCACGCCAGTTTCAGCAGTACCAAACGTACCGCGAACAAGGTCTCGGTCAAATGGAAGCATTCGTCATGTTACAAGCGCAACACGAGGAAGAATTTTGTTTAGACATTGATACCGTCTTGTTTTTATTGTCTCTTCTAAAGGAAAACGCAGCATTCGTAGAAGAACGAAAAAAACAAGTCCATCAATTTTTCAATCAGTTGATTGAAAACATGGATCCGGTCGAAGCGATGATGATTCGTTTTACGTTAGATGGCTTAAAGATGTCGGAACACTTTCAGTTCGGACAACCAGCACCAGACCTTCGACACGCCTTGATTGAACGTTTACTTCGACAAGCGCGTACGATTGATCAGGCAGCAAAAAAACAGAATTAAATTGAAAAAGAAGAGAGAGAAGGCGAATCCTTACCATGAAGCGTATCATTCAATTTTCAGTCAATAACAAGTTTGCACTTTGGTTGCTGACGATTATCATCACAGTTGCCGGAATTTATGCCGGAACGACGATGAAACTCGAGACGTTACCAGACATCACGACACCAACTGTCTCGGTGACGACGATTTATCCAGGTGCGACACCAGAACAAGTCTTGGATGAAGTCAGTCGTGAACTCGAAAGTAAAGTCGAGAATCTAAGTGGTGTCGACACAGTTCGTTCGTCATCTTTCCAAAATGCATCGAATCTTCAAATCGACTACAGTTTCAGTACCGATATGGATGAGGCGGAACAAAAAGTCAAAGAAGCTTTAGCGAACGTCGAGTTACCGGAAGGGGCGCAAGAACCACAAGTGTCTCGCATCTCCTTTGATGCGTTTCCTGTCATCGGATTTGCTGTGTCAGACGAAAAACGTTCCCTGTCTGAGTTAACGAAATTGGTTGAAAATGAACTGCAACCGAAGCTCGAAGGAATTGACGGCGCACAGACGGTGCAAATCGCCGGGCAAGAGATCCGTCGCATCGAGATTCAGTTCGATGACGAAAAATTACAGCAGTATGGATTGACGGAAGATAACGTCAAGCAACTGATTCAAGCCAACGATTCACGATTGGCATTAGGACTATATGAGTTAGGGGATACAGAACAAGCGGTTGTCCTAGACGGAAAAGCGACGACGGTCAACGAATTGAAAAACCTTCGTCTGCCGTATACACCGCAACAATCGCCTACATCAGGTCAGGTACCTCCTGGAGCGACAGAAACACCAACACAAGCACCAAACGCGGCAACGACGAATCCTGCCGCTTCAACACCAAGTACGCCGACACAAGTGCCGACTGTCAAATTGTCACAGCTCGCGACAATCGAGGATAAAGGAATCGAAGAATCGATTTCCCGTTCGAATGGAGAACGTTCGATTGGTGTCCAGGTGACGAAAGCGCAGGACGCAAATACGGTCGAAGTCGTGAGCGCGGTAAAAGAAACGATCCAAACATTTGAAAAAGAAAATGATTCGGTCCAAGCATCCGTGACCTTGGACCAAGGAAAACCGATTGAAGAATCAGTTTCGACGATGATTAGCAAAGCGTTGATTGGTGCCTTATTTGCGGTCATCATCATCTTATTGTTCTTGCGTAACATCAAATCAACGGTGATTGCTGTCATCTCCATTCCGTTGTCACTCTTGATGGCCATTCTTGTCCTGAAACAGTTGGACATCTCACTCAACATCATGACGTTAGGTGCGATGACTGTTGCGATTGGTCGTGTCGTCGATGACTCGATCGTCGTCATTGAAAACATCTATCGCCGATTGACCGATCCGTCTGAGCCGTTAAAAGGCAAGGCACTGATCATCGACGCGACACGTGAAGTGTTCATTCCTGTTGCCTCGTCGACAATCGTCACGATTGCCGTGTTCTTACCACTGGGCTTCGTCACAGGATTTGTCGGTGAACTGTTCCTTCCGTTTGCCTTAACGGTCGTCTTCGCGCTGTTTGCGTCCTTAATCGTTGCTGTGACGGTAGTTCCGATGTTTGCCGATTCATTATTCAAACGCGGTAAAGCACCGAAACCAGAAAAAGAGGATGGAGGCAAATTAGCGAATTGGTATCGAGGTGTTCTCAACTGGTCGTTAAACCATAAGATTGTCGTGTTTGGTCTCGCAGTCTTATTGCTGATGGGTAGTTTTGCGCTCGTTCCTGCAATCGGAGTCAACTTCTTGAATCAAGAGAGTGAAAAAACGTTTTATGTCACCTATAATCCGAAGCCAGGCCAAACGTTAGAAGATTCATTACAAGCAGCTGATCAAGCGGAAGCTTACTTCGATCAACAAAGCAATGTCGATAATCTTCAGTTCACGGTTGGTGGGGAAAACCCGTTAAATCCGGGAAATACAAAACAAGCCGTTTTCATCGCCCAGTATGATCCGGATACAGCAGATTTTGCGGATGTGAAACAACAAGCGATTAAACAATTGAACAAAGAGATTCCGACTGGAGAATGGAAAGAGCAAGACTTTAGTGGCGGCGCCGCTTCGTCCGGTGTCTCGTATTCGATCTATGCCAACTCGATTGAAGATTTACAAACGATGACACCGAAGTTCGTCAAAGCAATTGAAGGCGAATCCAAATATGTTCGGAAAGTCACGACCGATTTAAAAGAGTCATATACCCAGTACACGTTTGAAGTCGATCAACAAAAAGCGGCGGAATTCGGGGTCTCGACTGCTCAGTTGGCTCAAGGAATCGCTAACGTGCAAGGAGAAGAAAAACCACTTTCTACTATAAAAGTAGACGGGAAAGAGTTAGACGTCATCGTTCCAAACGAACAAACGACGTATGATTCAATCAATGATTTACAAAAAACCGATGTCACGACGCCACTTGGTGTCCGAAAACTGTCGGATTTCGTCTCGGTCAAAAAAGGAACGACACCTGACTCGCTCAGTGAGCGGGACGGCAAACTCGTCGCGACCGTCACAGCCGAACTAAAAACCGATAAAGCAACAGAAGCGTCAGAAGCCATCGATCAAACGGTCAAAAAAATCGATCTTCCAACAGGCGTGTCGTATGAAGCAGGTGGGGTGACGGAGCAGATCCAGAAATCCTTCACACAACTCGGACTTGCGATGGCAGCAGCAGTTGCAATCGTCTATCTGGTCTTAGTCGTGACATTTGGTGGAGCATTGACACCGCTCGTCATCTTGTTCTCGCTTCCGTTTGCGATCATCGGTGGATTACTTGCCCTCTTGATCACAGGCGAAACGATTTCCGTTTCTTCCTTGATCGGTGCATTGATGCTGATCGGTATCGTCGTAACGAATGCGATCGTGCTGATTGACCGCGTCATTCATAAAGAAAAGGAAGGTCTTGCTACACGTGAAGCATTACTTGACGCGGCAGGGACACGACTTCGTCCGATCTTAATGACAGCTCTTGCGACGATTGGCGCCTTATCACCTCTGGCACTCGGACTTGAAGGAGGAGCGTTGATTTCGAAAGGACTAGGTGTGACCGTCATTGGTGGATTAACGAGTTCAACGTTATTGACACTGTTGATCGTACCGATCGTTTACGAATTCTTCGCACGTTTTCGGAAAAAGAAGTCAATTGATTAAGTAGAATGAAAAGAAGGACAACGAAACAGGAATCATAAAATGGCTTCAGATTGCCGTTTTATGACCTGTTTTTTTATTTTTCAGAAAAATATTACTTGGTATGTCTACAATGCATTAGGAAAGTCCTTACCACGAACAGCTTCTGCACAATACGGGGTAACGAAACGGACAGCACCGACCGCTGGGGATCTTGTATTTTTCACACACGGCAGTGGGATTCAGCATGTCGGAATCGCTGTTGACGGATCAACGATGATCAATGCCAACTCGTATTATGGACAAGTCGTCAAGGAATCTTTCCGGAGCGGGTATGGGGGTTCATGTTACGTCGCTGCCGGATCGTTGTAAAAACTGTACGCTCAAAAACCCGCTCTTGACGCATTTGCGAGACAAGAAGCGGGTTTCGTTTGTTATTTCACACAAAGTATAGAGGCGGTCGTCCCATTTTTGAGTGTAGTCGGGATTTCCGTTTGAGGATGTTGCTGCCAACTATCACTGATGGCGATCGAAAAGGCATGCCGCCCGATTGTCTCGTAAGGAACAGCGACCGTCGTCAGATTCAGGACGACAGCCAGGTCACTGCCATCAAATCCGATTACGGCTAAATCCTCCGGTATCCGGTATCCTTGTTCACGAAGTTCTAAAATGATGCCGGCAGCGACATGATCACTTGCCGTCAAAATGGCTGTTGGACGCTGAGACTGATTCAGCCAGGCTCTTGCTACGTGTGCACCGTCCTCGATCGTCAATGCCTGTTCATAAATCCACTCCGGTCGTGCGTCGTCGCTCACGGTATCTTGATAGGCTTGTTTTCGGGCCAAACTATTCGTACTGTCCGGTCGTCCGAGACAGATACCGATTTCTGTATGGTGAAGAGACTGTAATGCCTTCAATCCTTTTTGGAATGCCGTATAGTGGTTGATGTAGACGGAAGAAGCGTGGGGATGGTATTCACAAAAAACAATCGGACCATATTGTTCGTACTGGAGAATCTCGTCCACGGACAGACTGTGTGAGACGATAATCAATCCGTCAACCTCACGTTGGGCCAGCGCCTTTAGAACGGTATGTTCATGTGACTCGACATAGTTCGTCTGCCAGGTCAAAAACCGATATCCTTCTTCAAAGGCACATCGCGCAATCCCTTGCAAGATGGCGGCATGATAAGGATGATCGACGAAAGGCAACATGACCCCGATCGTATGGGTTTGACCGGTCGACAGATGGACGGCCGTTTGATTTCGGATATAACCGAGTTTCTGAATGGCAGCCTGCACGGCCTGGCGTTTGTCATCCGCGACATACGGATGATCATTTAAGACACGCGAGACCGTCGTCACTGAAACATGTGCTTCACGTGCCAAGTCACGAATGTTCGTCATGAAAAGTTCCCCCTAAAGATCGTTGGATAATTGTTGGTGGATTTGAATCCAATTTTGTTTTGTGATGGTTTCTTCAAGTCGCGTGGACCGTTCGATTTGTTCTGCAATTTTTTGAAGAAGCATGACTTGTTCTGTTGGCAACAAATCTGGATATTGATCAATTAACGTATGTTTGCAGAGATAATAACCGGTCGGTGTATAAAGTTGTTCAATTGCTAACTCAAAGGCCACATTGTTTTTCACAAGACGCTGTAAGGATTTTTGAAATGACATGATTAGACCTCCCTTGTAGTGTATATCAAGACCTTAATCTATGGAACGCGTTTCACGGCAAGGAAAAAGTGAACGCCACGTCGAAAGTAAGTAAAATTCGGACTGGAATTGACCAATGGAAAAAAGAGGTCTATGATTGTTTCGAATCAAGATAAAGAGGGGCGAACGTAAAATGGAATCGACAGACTCGAAGCTGGCATTAAAAATGCTCGTTGTTCTATCTCGTACGATGCACGCAGTAACGGAACAAGTGAAGGTCGACATCAAGACACATCAGTTGAACTCATCCGAATTTGGTGTTCTTGAATTGTTGTACCACAAGGGAGATACACCGCTTCAACAAATCGGTGATAAAATCTTATTAACAAGCGGCAGTGTGACATATGTCGTCGATAAATTAGAAAATCGTGGGCTTCTCGCGCGGCGCTCCTGTCCGACGGATCGCCGAGTGACCTTTGGGACATTGACGGAAGCAGGACAAACGTTAATGGAAGAAACGTTCCCGAAACATGAAGCGTTTTTGACAGATTTATTCAGTGATCTTTCGATTCCAGAAAAAGAACAGTTGATTGAGCTACTGAAACGGGTGGGTCATAGAGCCGATCACTATACACATGTGGAAAAAACCTAATCGTCAATGATTAGGTTTTTTTTTGAGCTTATAGTCAAGGTGATTCGGTTCGGGGGCAGTTTCTTTTTGATTCTTTGAAATCAAACTAATTGACAAACGAAAACCCTGTTGGTATATTTACTTACAGAAATTACTTTAGATAAAAAGGGGAAATAAAAATGACTAAATTACTTTATGTAACTGTAAACCCGAAATCGACAGAACACTCGTTTAGCCTTCAGGCTGGTGAAGCTTTCCTTGAGAGCTACAAAGCTGCTAACCCGAATGCTGAAGTACAAGTTCTTGATCTTTATAATGAAGACGTCCAAGAAATCGATACAGACGTATTAAGCGCATGGGGCAAATTCGCAACAGGCGAAGCGCTTTCGGAAGTTGAAATCGCGAAAGTCGGGACGATGACGAAACACCTTGAGCAGTACATGGAAGCAGACGAATATGTATTCGTTACGCCAATGTGGAACTTCTCATTCCCGGCACGTCTCAAAATGTACATCGACAGCGTTCTTCTTGCGGGTAAGACATTTGCTTACACAGCAGAAGGTCCTAAAGGATTGATGGAAGGCAAAAAAGCACTCCACATCCAAGCAACAGGCGGTGTCTACACAGGGTCAGGTCTTAACTTCGGTGATGACTACCTCCGTCAAGCACTTGCTTTCACAGGTGTAACGGATTACAACTCATTGTTCATCGAAGGTATGGCAATGAACCCTGAAAAAGCAGAAGAAATCAAAGAAGAAGCAATCGCGAAAGCAAAAGAACTTGGTCATTCGTTCTCAACGGTCAACGCATAAGAAAATGAAAAATCCTGCTTTCCATTATGGAGAGCAGGATTTTTTTCGTCAAAGATGCGATTTTTTTCGGAAGACAAGCAACACGAACAGCAACAAGTCTTTTAACTTTTCGAATCCACGTGGATGACTGGAGATTCGGTAGAGCCATTCCAGTTTGAGTGTCCGAAACAGCTTTGGTGCTCGTTTACTATGACCGGACCAGACATCAAAGGCACCACCAACACCGATGAAGAGACCGTGATCGACTTGATCATACACGGATGCAATCCATTGTTCCTGTTTGGGTGCCCCAAGTGCAACCAGGATTAGATCCGCTTGAGCAGCTTTAAGGGCTGTTGCCGCTTCTGCTTCTTTTCCGAATCCATGAAATGTCCCGACGAACTGAATGTCCGGGAAGCGGATGGCTAGTTGTTTGATCAATGATTTCATGACTTCCGGGCGTCCCCCAAGTAAAAATACACGTTTTTGCAGTGTATCCGCCGTGCGCAACAGCTCTCGGGCGGTTTCGATACCGGGTAACGTGGCCGTCAAGGGTTCGCCCATTCGTTTGCTTGCCGCCGTCACGCCAATCCCGTCAGGCGTAATGAACGTCGCCTGTCGCAATATGCGATTGTAAGCGGGGTCACGTAACGAACGTAAGACAAGTTCCGGGTTGGCCGTCACTAGAAAGGCTTTTTCATTATTGTGTAAAAGGGTTTTAATATGGGTATACCATGTCGACGGTGTTGCGTTGACAAAAGGTAAACCAAATAACTGGATTGTTTGAATCATCTTTATTCCACCTCATTACCCATCATAGCAGAATCAAGCGGAAGGAACAGAGGCTTGAGACTGAAAAAGGAGCGAGTCACATGCACCCAGCCTGGCAAGAAATCTTAAAAGAAGAGAAAGAAAAAGAATATTTCCAGCGATTATGGGACTTCGTCAAAACGGCGTATCACGAGACGACGGTTTACCCGCCGAAGGAACGGATTTTTCATGCGTTCGACGCGGTGGCACCGGAAGATGTCCGCTGTGTGATTTTAGGACAAGACCCTTATCACGGACCGAATCAGGCAAACGGACTAAGTTTTTCTGTGAATGACGGAATCGCGATTCCGCCTTCCTTACGTAACATGTATAAAGAACTCGTATCTGACCTCGGGTGTCCGGCACCGACGACAGGGAATCTTGAAGCGTGGTCAAAACAAGGTGTCTTTTTACTGAATACCTCTTTGACCGTGGAAACGGGGAAAGCGGGGTCACATGCAAAAAAAGGATGGGAATTCTTTACCGATCGTGTCATTGAAGTATTAGGGAAACAAGACCAACCGATCGTCTTCATCCTCTGGGGAAATCATGCGAAAAGTAAAAAAAGTTTAATTGATACGACACGTCATCTTGTACTCGAATCCGTTCACCCCAGCCCACTTTCAGCGAGTCGCGGATTTTTCGGAAGCCGACCGTATTCGCAAACCAATGACTGGTTAAAACAGCAAGGGAGATCTCCCATCGACTGGTGTATTTCTTGAAACACAAAAAGAGACTGACTTTTAAGTCGGTCTCTTTTTGCCGTTCCAGAAACTTAATCCATCATGAATTTTTCGACGACGAGGGCAATCCCATCTTCGTCATTCGAAGCCGTCATGTACTGCGCTTTTTCTTTGACGGTGTCGGCGGCATTCGCCATCGCAACACCTAGTCCGGCCCACTCGATCATCGATAAATCATTATTGCCGTCACCACACGCGATGACATCAGCACGTTTGATTCCGAGGCGGTTTGCGAGCAGTTCAAGGCTTGTCCCTTTTGTGACGCCGGCTTCTGTGAATTCTAAGAAAAATGGTTTTGACCGGGCAACAGCAAGTTCCCCTGCGAGTTCGAGCTGAAGTTTTTGTTCGACTTCCGCTAAACGGTTTTCTTCCGCTAGCATCAAACATTTTACGACCGGTTCTGTGACCGCGGCCTTGAAATCCGGTACCGGAATGACTTCCATCCCTGTGATTTCCCCTTCGAGCGTCGTATACGGGTTAGGCGTTTCCGTATAAATTTCATGCCCGACGTACGTATGGATATGAATGTTTTCCCGTTTACTTAAATCGTATAAACGATGTACCGTTTCCGGAAGAAGGGTACTGGAGAAGAGGGCTTCATTTGTTTTGCAGTCGATGATGGAAGCACCGTTAAAACTTAAGATATAACTGCCATAACGAGCGAGTTCGAGTTCTTTTGCCAGATCGACCATCGCGTAAGTCGGGCGACCGCTGGCAAGAACAACTTTTTTTCCACGACGCTGGGCATCGAGCAGTGCTTGTTTCGTTTTCGGAGAAATCGTGTGGTCACTCGTCAACAACGTATCGTCAAGATCAAGTACGATCATTTCATAAGCCATGAATATAAACCCCTTTCGAATATCTGTTACATCTTAACAAGTTGGCTCCTCTTCCACAATATACTCTCCTTGGAAAGAGTGTGATAAAGTTTGAGGAGAGCACGTATGGAAAGGATTTAAGTCTGATGAAATATTTTGTTATTTTCTTATCGACCCTATATTTAGCGGGATGTGGTCTTACCTTGCCTCACCCTGCGTCGTTACTCGAACACCCGGCTTTGCCCGAATGGGAAAAGTCGTTAAAAACAAAAATCGATGAAGATCTTCCGGCACAGGCGGAAATCGTTGCCCCTCGTAATCAATCGATTTCGAGATTATATGAATTGATTGATTTAAATCGGGATGGACGCGAAGAAGCGGTCACCTTTTACCGGATGCAGGATCAGGGAACGTTTCAAATCAAGCTGTTGGTCCATGAACGGATGAAGAAGAAGTGGGTGTTACGAGTCAGTCAGCCGATCGCGACCGGTCGATCGATCGATCAACTTCATGTCCTCACCGATCCAACGAAAACACGTAATCAATTGATGATTGGCGTGACGAGTCTGGAAAAAAATACAGTATATCTGTTAAAGGATTTGATGAAGTCGTCGATTGACGTCACTAAAATCGATACATACGATCGATTGACGATTGCCGACTTGAATCAAGACCAACGTCAGGATATGGTCTTGCTAAAAAAAGGCCAATCCACGGAGCTGGTTTATTATGAAGAGGCCTTGACGCCTGCTGTCCGACAAACAACGTTACTTCCGATACGGGAAGGCGATTTATTTGCGGATCATGATCTATTTGAAATCGATACGATCAATGCTGCGAAGAAAAAGGGTCTACTGGTGTCGTTTACACGTGATGCGACGATGCATTTGCTCGTGTTTCAGCTCGATCAAACGAAACTCACCCCAGTCGATTTTGCGGGAACATCAGAAATCATCGAACCGATGTATACATTTCCGAAAGATGTAGATCAAGATGGCATCGTAGAATTTGCCCATCAATACACACCAAAGGGCAGTATCGGACGGTCGATGGAAGAAAAACCACAAATCACAGCCTACTACGCATGGAATGGTGCAAGCGTACAACCGTTTCTCGAAAGTGGTTTTGAACTTCGCGAAGAACAGTACATTGATCTCGAATACAATTTCGTCATGCGATTCCCCGCTAATTGGGCGACACGTGAGACGATTGAGAAAAAAGACAATCGAGTGCGTTTCATTAATCGCGAGACTGGAACGATTGATTTTGAACTCGAAATCATTCCAAAAAATCAATACATCGCCAGTCATCAAAAGAAAAAAATCAAAGAAGGCATTGATTACGTCTATGTCATCACTGCCAACCAATCCTATGAAAAGTACGCAACGAATGTAGCACTTGTGGAATAAAGTAAAAGCAGGAGGAAAACAAGATGACAAAAATATTAGTGGCTGAGGATGAACATGCGATTCGTAGTTTCATCGTCATTAATTTAAAACGCGCCGGGTATGAAGTGATTGAAGCGGAAAACGGACGTGAAGCATTAGAACAGTTCGCACAACAGACATTCGATATCTTATTACTCGACATCATGATGCCGGAAGTCGACGGGTTTGCGGTTTGTGAACAAGCACGCTCCCAAGATGAAGTCGTCGGAATCATCATGCTGACGGCACGGACGCGGGAAGAGGATAAAGTCATGGGACTCAGTGTTGGGGCTGATGATTACATCGCAAAGCCGTTTAGTCCAGCCGAACTGCTGGCACGTATTCAATCGTTATTGCGGCGAGTCGAGACGTTGCGTCGCCGCAAACAACCCCGTGAGTTGCTTTCTGGTCCGTTTCGCATCGATCTTGGAGCGAAACGGGTTCAAAAAGCTGGCGTTGATGTGGAAGTTACACCGACGGAATATGATTTATTGTGTCACTTCATCAAAAATGAAGATCAAGTCATGTCGCGTGACGAATTATTAGATGCCGTCTGGGGTGAAAATTATTTTGGTGATCGCAAGACGGTTGATGTCAACATCCGTCGTCTTCGTCAAAAAATCGAAGAAAACCCGGCTGAACCTCAATTTATCGAAACGTTGTGGGGACACGGTTATAAATGGCGTAATGAAAAATGAAACGACAGATTTTGATGCGGTTCATGACGATTATTACCGTGACCGTCTTGCTTGTAATCGGTATTTTATCGTTCGTGACGTATAACTACTATTATGTGACAGCGACAGACGTCTTGAAACGACATGCGAATGCGAGTGCAGTTTTATTTGCGAACAGTGGTCTTGCGTATGACTTTCAAGATTCAGAAGCAACGATTCATGATGTGCTTGATTCATATGCCTATACAGATGCTGAAATCGAAGTCTTAGATGCTAAAGGAATTCCACGCTACTCGTCAACCGGATTCGTCTCGAAGCGGAATATGACGAAACAAGAAGTCAGTCGTTTATTGGCAGGAAACACGATTACGAAACGGTATGATGATCCGGCAACGGAGGAACATTTGCTCGAAGTGACGGAACCCGTCGTGTCGTTTGGACAGACGACCGGGGCACTTCGTTATACGACATCGCTTGCTAAAATTGATCAACGCGTCGTTGAAATCTGTTTAGCGATTCTATTGTTGGGTGTCGTCATCTGGGGGCTGGCGTATATCTATTCGTCCCGTCTCGTTTCGTCCATCGTTCGTCCGATTCAAGAAGTCATCGGTGCGTCCGATCAAATCGCGAAGCAACATTATGATGTCAAAGTCAATGAAGAGTACACGTTTGAATTAGGCGAACTCGCCCGGACCATCAACTACATGGGGCAACAAATCAAACAACAGGAAACGCTGAAGGACGAGTTCATTTCGGGAATCTCGCATGAATTGCGAACGCCGCTCACTTCGATCAAGGGCTGGAGTGAAACATTACTGGCAGAACCAGAACGTTTACCGGAAGAGGCTTCGCTCGGAATGGGCATCATCCACTCGGAGACGGAGCGTTTGATTTCGCTCGTCGAACAGTTACTCGATTTTTCGAAACTCGAAACAAGTCGTTTGGTTTTGTATCGGCAGGAAGTGAACATCACCGAAGTCATTGAAACGGTGACAGCCCAGTTACGTCAGAAGCTGGAGGAAAAAAACATCCGGATCGTCCGCAAGCTCCCGGCTCAGGTCGTCGGATTATACGATGAGAACCGCTTGAAACAAGTCTTTTTGAACTTACTGGATAATGCAATCCGTTTTTCACCAATCGGCGGTGAGATTACGATTCGTCTCGTCCGCTCGGAACGGGTCTTGTTCTTGTCCTTTAGTGACGAAGGACCCGGTATTCCAAAAAATCATCTCCGGCACGTAACGGAGAAGTTTTATCAGGTCCAAAAAGGAAAAGGAGGGACGGGGTTAGGGCTTGCCATCTGCCGTGAACTCGTCGAAGCGCATGAAGGAAAGTTATTCATCGACAACCAGCCGGAAGGAGGCGCAATCGCGACCATCCTTTTGCCGGTCACAAAAGCATAACGAGAAAGTCAAATGAGAAGCGCTTTCCAAACCGAACTGGTAAAGTAAAATGAGAATAAGGATTTACTGTAAGGCAAAACGAATGGAGGAATCAGTCATGGCACTTGGCGTATCGAATGGAACATTAAGTCCGCTCACTGGAAAACCAAACGCGGTATCGACACAGACGGATAAAGAAGCGTTGAAAATGGCACCTTTACCGTTCAAAGGAACTTTAGCAGAATCGAAGTTTCAAATCATGCGAATTCTTCAAAGTCTTGATCGGGTAACGGTCGTCAAAGAAGATTCCGATTACATTCATGCTGTCTTCTCAAGTAAAGTGTTTCGTTTTAAAGATGACGTCGAATTTTATTTTGACCAGGCATCTCAGACAGTCCATTTCCGGTCCGCTTCGCGCGTCGGTTATTCAGACTGGGGTGTCAACCGGAAACGGATGGAAGAGGTTGCAGCACGCTATAAGGAGGCTTCACGATGAAAAGTTATCAGTTGGTCGTTATTGGTGGCGGAGCAGCGGGGATGACGATTGCAGCGGGAGCGGCCAGTCTTGGTGCGCACGTCGCGTTGATTGAACGACATACACATTTAGGTGGAGACTGTTTACATTATGGTTGTGTCCCGTCGAAGGCCTTGATCGAAGCGGCACACGATGTACATGTCATGAATCAGACAGCGGCGAAATATAACATCACGTTGAACGGCGACGCCGTGTATGCGAAAACGAAAGCGAGTGTCGACCGGGCACGTAACATCATTCAATCCCATGATGGCACAAAACGATTTGAGGATTTAGGTGTCGATGTCTACATCGGGGAAGCCAGTTTTTTGAGTGCCAATGAAGTGGAAGTGGCAGGAGAACTCGTCGTCGGCGAGAAATTTGTCATCTCAACAGGTTCGCAGCCGATCATTCCACCGATTGACGGACTCGACACGATTTCATATTTGACGAACGAAACGATTTTCGAGCAGACGGAGCGACCAGAACGATTACTTGTCATCGGTGGTGGCGCGATTGGTCTCGAACTGTCTCAAGCCTATGCCCATCTCGGAACAGAAGTCACGGTCATCGAAGGAGCAACAGCGCTGATGTCGAAAGAAGACAAAGGCATGGTCGAAGTATTGCAACGGCAAATCGAGCAGGAATTGACGTTACACTTGAATACGACGGTCACAAGTGTCCGAAAAGCAGCGAGTGGGATTGAAGTGACAGTCAAAACAGGAGACGAATCACGTGTCATTGAAACGGATGCCGTCCTCGTCGCTGTCGGACGGAAACCACGGATCGAAGCGTTACGTCTCGACCGCGCGGGTGTTCGCGTCGAAAAAGGATATGTCCAAGTCGATGCGTCGCTTCGAACGAACCAACGCCACATCTTTGCCGTCGGCGATACGATCCAATCGTTACCGTTTACACATGTTGCCGGTCTTGAAGGGAAAACGGTTGTCACGAACGCCTTGTTCGGTTTACGCACAAAACCGGATTACCGAGCGGTACCATGGGTGACGTTCACGACACCAGAACTTTTCCACCTCGGATTGACAGAAGAGGAAGCGCGCCAGAAATATGATGATATCAAAGTCTATCAAACGGGTCTTGATGAAGTCGATCGGTTTGTCATCAATGGTCGGACCGAAGGACGTGTCAAACTGATTGCCGATAAACGTGGGAAATTGATTGGTGCCCACGCAATCGGTGAACAGGCGGGAGAATGGATGCAGGAAGTCGTGTATGCGATGGCGCGCAAAGATAAAGTCGGACAACTGTCACGTGTCGTCCATCCGTACCCGATTCGTGGAGCGGCCGTCCAACGTGCAGCGGATCTGTACTGGCGTGAACGCTTGTTTGATGGTCCATTACCAAAATGGTTAAAACGATACTTTGATTGGAAACAAGGAGAATGATGCATGCAGCAGTCTGCTAAAAAACGTAATTTCGTCCCAGTCGTCATCATCTTGACGCTTGTCATCAACCTGTTGGTCGCACTGTTATTTTTTGCGCCGCCCTTACAGGTCGGTGATGGGTTCGATTGGACACTATTGCCTTTTCTGAACGCAATCTTCAATAGCTTTACGTTTATGTTACTTCTCGGAGCATGGATTTCAATCCGCCGGGGAAATCGGGTCAACCATCGCCGTTTCATCGGCGGTGCGATGACGACGACGACCTTGTTCCTGATATCGTACGTGACATATCATGCGGTCAGTGAATCGACCAAATTCGGAGGAGAAGGGTTTGTCCGTCCCTTGTATTTCGTTATCCTGATTTCGCATATCATCTTAGCAGCGGTCATCGTTCCACTCGTCTTGATGTCGCTTGCCCATGCGCTGAATCAGAATTTCGAAAAACATAAGAAGTGGACACGCTTTACGATGCCGCTTTGGTTGTATGTCAGTCTGACTGGTGTCATCGTCTATGTGATGATCCGTCCGTATTATTAAATAAAAACAGGTCCATTCCGAATGATATGCTCCCACAAAAGTAGACAGTTGAAATAACAAAACTGTCTACTTTTGAAGGGAGCTTTTTCTATGGCCACATCTAAATTT